>DATNCF010000190.1:0-4513 GCA_035571675.1 Burkholderiales bacterium
CAAAAAGCGCAAGGAGAAACCATGAACGCACCGGAGAAGATGCTCGACCTGCACATTTCCCGATTCATCCGCGCGCCGCGCGAAAAGGTGTACGACGCCTTCGTCAATCCCGAACTGCTGGCCAAGTGGAAGGGCCCGCGCGGCATGAGCGTGCCCGAGGTGAACGTGGACGCGCGGCCGGGGGGCAAGTGGCGCCTGGTCATGGTGTCGCCCGAGGGCACCCGCATGGTGGTGGGCGGCGTGTTCCGCGAACTGCGCAAACCCGAACGCCTGGTCTATACGTGGCAATGGGAGCAGGGCGTGCTGCCGGGAGTGGAAACGCTGATCGAAGTGGATTTCGTCGCCAAGGACGGCGGCACCGAACTGAAAATGCACCATTCGGGCTTCCCCGCCAGCGCGGCGGGCGTGCGCGACGGCCATGCTTACGGCTGGGACTCCACGCTCAACAAGCTCAACGACCTGCTGGACGAGACGGGATCGGCGGCCACGGTCACCCTCATGGGGCATTCCGCCAGCACCTTCACGTGGACGGCGCGCCTCGGGCTCACCGAGAAGGGCGTGAAGCACACCCACCGCGACGCCTTCCCCAATTCCGACGAAGTGGGCGCCATCCATCCCTTCAAGCGCATTCCGGTGTTCCGCGACGGCCCCATCGAGCTGTTCGAGACCAGCGCCATCCTGCGCTATGTGGACGAGGCTTTTCCCGGCCCCCGGCTCACGCCCGACACCATCATCGACCGCTCGCGCTGCGAGCAATGGGTGAGCGCGGTGAGCTGCTATTTCTACGACACCATGGTGCGGCGCTTCGTGCTGCAGTACGTGTTTCCGAAAGGCGAGGGCGGCAAGCCGGACCGCGGCGTGATCGACAAGGCCGTGGCGGAAATGCGCCCGCAACTGGCGGCGCTGGACAAGGCCTACGGCAACGCGCAGTTCCTGGCCGGCCCCACGCTGTCGTTCGCCGACCTGTTCGTGGCGCCCATCATGGCCTACGTGGACCAGATGCCCGAGGGCAAGGAACTCATGGCCGGCGCGCCCAACGTGGCGCGCGCCGCCGCGCTCATGCAGGCCCGGCCCAGCTTCGCCGCCACACGGCCGCCGCGGACGTAGGACTCGCAGCCGTTCCGAAAGGCGAACGCCGTTCTCAGGAGCGGCTTGGCCTGTGCTTCGTAGTATCATCCCGCCTCTTTCGGAGACTTTCACAGGCAGGATGAGATGAAGACGCGCCTTACCGAAATGCTGGGCATCGAGTACCCCATCGTGCAGGGCGGCATGATGTGGGTGGGCATGCCCGAACTGGCCGCCGCCGTGTCGAACGCGGGCGGCCTGGGCATCATCACCGCCCTGTCGCAGGGCTCGCCCGAGGGATTGGCCAAGGCCATCGAGCGCTGCCGCACGCTCACCGACAAGCCCTTCGCCGTGAACCTCACCATCCTGCCCACCGCCTCGCCGCCGCCCTACGCCGAGTACGTGGACGTGATCATCGCGAGCGGCCTCAAGTGCGTGGAGACCGCCGGCAACAACCCCAAGGAATTCATCGCCAAGTTCAAGGCCGCCGGCGTCAAGATCCTGCACAAGTGCACGGCGGTGCGCCATGCCCTGTCGGCCGAGCGCAACGGCGTGGACGTGGTGAGCATTGACGGCTTCGAGTGCGCCGGCCACCCCGGCGAGGACGACGTGCCGGGGCTGATCCTCATTCCCGCGGCGGCGCGCGTTCTGAAAATCCCGGTCATCGCCTCGGGCGGCATCGCCGACGGCGCGGGCATGGCCGCGGCGCTGGCGCTGGGCGCCGAGGGCATCAACATGGGCACGCGCTTCGTGGCCACCCAGGAAGCACCGGTGCACCGGAACGTCAAGGACATGATCGTCAACTCCAGCGAGCGCGACACCAACCTGATTTTCCGCACCCTGCACAACACCGGCCGGGTGCTGAAGAACGAGGTTTCCAACCAGGTGGTGGCGATCGAGAAGAAGGGCGGCGCCAAGTTCGAGGACGTGGCGCACCTGGTGTCCGGCGCGCGCGGCAAACAGGCGCTGGATTCGGGCAATGTGCAGGACGGCCTGGTGTGGGCCAGCATGGCCTCGGGCCTCATCCACGACGTGCCGAGCTGCAAGGAACTCATAGACCGCATTGTGCGCGAGTGCCGCGCGGCGCTGTCGCGCGCGGCAACGCTGGCGGCGTAAGGTTTCCGGGTCGTATGGCAGGCCCGCGAATCGATCCCAACAATCCATGTCTGTTCTGCCACCCGCCCCCCGAGCGGCTGGTGGCGGAGAATGGCCTGGCCTATGCCATGGCCGACGGCTTCCCGGTTACGCCCGGCCACACGCTGGTTATCCCGCGCCGCCACGTGGCCGACTACTTCGACCTGTCGCCTGAAGAAGTAGTGGCCTGCCACGAGTTGACCAAGGAAGTCAGGCAACGCGTTTTGGCCGAACAGCCCGGTATCAAAGCCTTCAACGTGGGCGTGAACGCAGGCGCGGCGGCGGGGCAGACGGTGTTCCACTGCCACTTCCATGTGATTCCGCGGCGCGAGGGCGACGTGGCCGACCCGCGCGGCGGGGTGCGGCATGTGTTGCCATATAGAAAGCTCGCCAAATAATTGTAAGTTCGCGGACGGCAGGCTTCCTTGTCCTTTAGGCCCTATCCGAGTTAAGTTCGCGACCTATTTGCGGCTCGGGCAGGCGAGCGCCAGGAACGCGGGCGCAGTACCATCACGCCAAGCCATTACTAGGAACGCCCCATGACCGACCGCTACGCACGTTATACCGCGCTCAAGTTCGACCGCCCGCATCCGCGCGTCATCCGCGTCACCTTCAACTCCGGCTTGAAGATGGGCGCCATGACGCCGGCCATGCACCGCGAGGTGTCGGAGGTGTGGAAGGATCTGGAGGCCGACGACAGCGTCAACGCCGTCATCATCACCGGCGAGGGCAAGAGCTTCTCGGCCGGCGGCGACCTCAACCACGAGATCAAGCTCACAGAGGACTACAACATGCGCATGCAGGCCATGCGCGAGGCGCGCAACCTGGTGTACGGCATCATCAACTGCCCCAAGCCCATTGTCAGCGGCATCCGCGGCTGGGCCGTGGGGGCGGGCATTGCCTGCGCGCTGCTGGCCGACGTGTCGGTCGCGGCCAAGGACGCCAAGTTCATGGACGGCCACACCAAAATCGGCGTGGCGGCGGGCGACCACGCCCTCATCGCCTGGCCGTTGCTGGTGGGGATGGCCAAGGCCAAGTATTACCTCTTGTGCTGCGAGCGCCTGGACGGCGCCGAGGCCGAGCGCCTGGGGCTGGTATCGCTCGCGGTGGACGACGAGCAGGTGGAAGCCAAGACCATCGAGATCGCCTCCAAACTCGCCGACGGCGCGCAGGGCGCGCTGCGCTGGACCAAGCATTGCCTGAACAACTGGCTGCGCGTGGCCGGCCCGAGCTTCGATGCGTCGCTCGCCATGGAGTTCATCGGCTTCGGTGGACCGGAAGGCAAGGAAGGCATGCAGGCGTTTCTGGAGAAGCGGGAGGCGAAGTTTCCGCCTGAAACGCCGGCTGGTTTGTAGCCGGCGTTTCTCTGAAATCGAGGGGGATCTACAAGGGGGCGAGTAGCCCCCTTGTTCAATTCAAAGCCGCCTGAAACGTCGGCTGGTTTGTAGCCGGCGTTTCTCCGAAGTCGAGGGATATACAAGGGGCGCAAGCCCCTTGTACGTTTTCCTGCGCCTGAAACGCCGGCGGTTCTATAGCCGGATTCTTACACCGCCTGCGACTGCTTGAGCGCCGCGATCTCGGCGTCCTTCATGCCGAGCACCTCGCGCAGAATGGCATCGGTATGCTGGCCGAGCAGCGGCGGCGGCGCGTCATAGGTCGGCGGCGTGACGCTCATGCGCACCGGGTTGTTGAGCACGGTCAACTTGCCCACCGTGGGGTGCTGCATCTGGGTGGTTATGCCGCGCGCCTTGACGTGAGGGTCGTCCAGCACCTGCTGGATGTTGTACACCGGGGCGCACAGGATATTGCGCGGCACCAGGTGCTCGAACCATTCGCGCAGGGTGCGCTTGACGAAAATGCCGTTGAGCACCTTCATCAGCTCGTCGGCGTTGTTGGTGCGGCCATCCTGGTCGCAGAAACGCGGGTCCTTGGCCAGCTCGGGATGGTCGATGGCGTCGCACAGGCCGGGGAACTGCGTGTCCATGGAGGCGGAAAGGTACATGAGGCCATCGCTGCAGGTCACCGGGCTGGAAGGCTGCGACCCCGTGCCCGCGCCCTGGCGCGCCGGCACTTCGCCCGTGACCAGGTAGCCTTCCACGCGCGTGTTCATGGTGGCGATCATGGACTCCAGCATGGAGAGGTCGATGTATTGACCCCTGCCTCGCGATTGCGCATTGGCCTTGCCGTCGCGCGGCGGCACGCCGTCGCGCGAGTACAGCGCCGCAAGGACACCGATCACGCCCCACATGCCGGTGGTGGTGTCGGCGGCCAGGTAGCCCACGCGCTGCGGCGGGCCGTCGGCCTCGCCGGTGAT
>DATNCF010000191.1:0-10037 GCA_035571675.1 Burkholderiales bacterium
CGCGGCGACGATGGCGTCGCAGGCGCCGATGAACCAGTCGGAATTGCCCTGGTACATGAGCGGGTCGCTTTTGGCATTGGGCGGCGGCTCGGCGCCGCGCGCCTTGCGCACCAGTTCCATGTGCGACAGGTAGGCGCTGCCGTCCAGCCACTGGTAGGCGCGCGGCAGGGGCGCCTCGCACTGCGCGGCGTCGAAGGCGAAAAAGCGCGAGCCTGTTGCGCCGCGGTTCAGCGCGTCGTAGAGGTTGGCGAGCAGCGGCGCGCAATAGTCCCAATCGTCCAGCGCCGCCTGCAGGCAGGGGGCCACGTCGTAGGCCAGCGTGGCCCGCGTCAGGTCGCGCGATACCACCGCCAGCGCGCCGTCGCGGGTGTCATTCTTGATGGAAGCGAGTTTCATGTTAGCTTAACGTCCGTAACGCTGCGGCGCAGCCAGGTTGGTCAAGGTCGCCGCAGCTTGCATTTTAATGGATGCCAAGGCGGCGCGCGGGGAAGTGCTAATTTGCCCGCGCGCTGTTCCGGCGCCGCACACCGTACTGGACAAAAGGAGAGAGCATGGCCAAGTGGCTCAAGACGACCAACACCATCAGCTTCAGCGTGGAGAACCACATCGCGCGCGTCAAGCTGAACCGTCCGGAGAAGCGCAACGCCCTGTCCACCGAATTGCTGACCGAGCTGCGCGCCGCGCTCATGGAGGCCGATGACCTCGTCGACGTGAGCGTGGTGGTGCTGGAAGGCGAGGGCAAGGACTTCTGCGCCGGCTACGACCTGATGGGCGCCTACGCCGGCGCCATCAACCCCGAGGAGGCGGCGCGCCAGGCGGCCGAGAACGCCAAATACCGCCCCCGCAGCGGCAACTTCGACGACGACTGCTGGTCCATGGAGCGCCAGCAGGAGCTGGTGTCCACCATCAACCGCATGCACAAGTTCGTCATCGCCAAGGTGCAGGGCTACTGCCTGGCGGGCGGCACCGACATCATCCTGTCCTGCGACATGGTGATCGCCGCCGACGACGCCAAGATCGGCTTCCCGGCCACGCGCGCCAACGGCACGCCGCCGACCAACTGGTGGATCTACCATTGCGGCCCGCAATGGGCCAAGCGCCTGCTCGCCACCGGCGACATGGTGTGGGGCAAGGACGCCGCCAAGATCGGCCTGGTCATGGACTCGGTGCCCAAGGCGCAGCTCGAAGAGGCGGTGATGTCGCTGGCCAAGCGCATGACCTTCGTGGACGTGGGCCTGCTCACGGCGCACAAGCGCGTGGTCAACCTGGCCCTGGAACTCATGGGCGGCACCATCATGCAGCGCCTGGCATTGGAGTTGGACGCGCGCTCGCACCTGGCCAACGGCCCGCGCAGGACCGGCTTCAAGAAGGATGTGGCGGAATTCGGGTTGAAGCAGGCGCTGAAGAACCGGGATCGGCCGTTTGGGGACGGGATGGTGCGGATCGGCGAACCACAGCAGACTTTCGACTAACGAAACAAGTTGAAAGTAAGGCAGTCCCGAGGCGCTTGAGATCTTTCACGTTACCCCTCCCTCAGTCCCTCCCCGGTGGGGAGGGAGGCCCGGTGCCGATCTTAGCGCTTCCCCCAGGAGACGGGTAGCGTTTAACTTTCGGCAGCGGAAACCTTCGCGTCTGAAGGACTGACCGAGTGATGTACGCTGGATGGCGTGCATCCCATTTCGGCAAGGCGCTTCTTTATCTCCAGAAGGTAAGCGTCACGCACCCCGTGCGCCTGTAGCCCCTTTACTGTCTCAAACAGGTATTCCGCAGGCGTTCCGGCATGGCCGCAAGCTCCGGTCATGACCGAAACCACCTTCTCGATGGGTACCTTGCCGGCGTATCCAGGGTTGGCGCGGTTAACCACGAAAGCAAGGGCATAAATTTCTTCGCCTTCCTTGCCGTCCATGGTCGACACGTTCAGCCAGCGCGCCCGGTAGGCGAAGGACACCATCTCCCGCCGCCAAAGCAGCATCAATTCCTGCTTCGCCACGTCCGGAGCCAATTTGTACGCGATCCCTCGGCAAGCCCCTCCCGCGTCCAGGCCCAGCACCAATCCCGGCTGCTGGGGCGTGCCGCGATAGGCCTTGGACCAGATGCAGAAGCGGCGGTGAAAGCCGGACAGCTTGGCCAGGCGCCGCTCCACGTACTGCACCATGGGGTTCCAGATGAGCGAGCCGTAGGCGAACACCCAGATGGGACCGGGTGAAGGATGTTCGGCCAGGGTGGATTCCAGGGAGGCCGCGAGTTCCGCTTCGGACGGCACGACAAATTCCGGATGATTGGCGCGAAACTGCGCGCGCAGGCGGTCATCCTCGAAATCGGCGCGGGTCAGGGCCATGCCGGTGCGGCGTTCCGTGTCCAAGGGGAAAGTCCCACTTTCCATTCTAGACGTTCCCCGCCGCCGCCGGGGTGGTTTGATAACATACCGTGACATCGTCACGCTTCTTTCCCGGGCTCCACCCTCGCACGGTCAATGTCATGAACGCACCCCCCAAGCTGTTCAACCCCGATGCCGCCCGTTTCGGCGCCTCGCGTTCGCAAAAGCGCGTGGAAGACGACCGTCTGCTCACCGGCCAGGGTGTTTTCAGCGACGACCGGCGTTTCGCCAACGAAGCCGCGCTGGTGGTGCTGCGCTCGCCGCATGCGCATGCGCGCATCGCTTCCATCGACGCGTCGGCTGCGCGGGCCGCGCCCGGCGTGCTGGCGGTGTACACGGGCGCAGACCTTGCCGGGCTGAGCGCGATTCCCATTTTGCGCATGTTCAAGCGCTCGGGCGGCGAGCCGGCGGCGTTTCCGCCGCGCTACGCCCTGGCGCGGGATGTGGCGCGCTATCTTGGCGAGCCGGTGGCGGCGGTGGTGGCCGAGACGCGCCTGGCCAGCCAGGACGCAGCCGAGTTGATCGCCGTGGAGTACGAGGAGTTGCCCGTGGTGGTGGACCCGCGCCAGGCCGTGCGCCCCGGTTCGGCCGTGGTGTGGCCCGAGGCCGGAGACAATGTGGCGGCGGAGTCGCGCATCGGCAATCCCGCCGCGGTGGAAGAGGCCTTCAAGCGCGCCGCGCACGTCACGGGAATCGAACTGCACAACCAGCGCGTCATTATCAACGCCATGGAGCCGCGCTGCGCCATCGCGGTGCATGACGCCGGCCGCACCACGCTGTACACCCAGAACCAGACGCCCACCGGGCTGCGCCGGTCGCTGGCCGAGGTGTTCCACGAGAACCCCGACGATTTCCGCGTGGTGATCGGCGACGTCGGCGGCGGCTTCGGCCTGAAGACGTCGCTGGCGCAGGAGGAGGCGGTGTGCGTGTGGGCGGCGCGCCAACTCGGCCGCCCGGTGCGCTGGCGGGCCGACCGCAGCGAGGAATTCCTCAATACCCACCACGGCCGCGACCAGCACTTCAAGGCGCAACTGGCGCTGGACGCCGACGGGCGCTGCCTGGCCATGAAGTCGGAGTCGTTGGGCAACGTGGGCTCGGTCACCGTGCAGTCGGCCGCCATGATCCCGCTGTTCGTGGGCCCCAAGGTGCAGACCTCCGTGTACCACGTGCCGGCGGTGGACTATCACATCCGCGCCGTGCTCACCAACACCGTGTCCACGGGCGCCTACCGCGGCGCCGGCCGGCCCGAGGCCAACTTCATCATGGAGCGCGTGCTGCAGAAGGCCAGCATGGAAATGGGCATCGATCCGGTGGAAATGCGCCGGCGCAATTTCGTGACGCCGGCCATGCTGCCCTACACCACCCACCTCGGCGAGGTGTACGACTCGGGCGATTTCGCCAGGATGCTGGACGGCGTGCTGGAGGTGTCGGACTGGAAGGGCTTTCCCGCCCGCCGCCAAGAGGCGGCGCGACGCGGCAAGCTGCGCGGCCGCGGGCTGGCCGTGTGCCTGGAATGGACCGGCGCCACCCTGGCCGAAACCGTGAACATGCGGGTGAGCGGCGACGGCAGCGTGGCCGTGTTCGTGGGTACCCAGGGCATCGGCCAGGGACTGGAGACCACGGTCACGCAACTGGTGGCCGAAGTGCTGCAGATCGACACAGCGTCCATTCGCGTGGTGCAGGGCGACACCGACCAGGCCAACGGCGGCGGCGCAGTGGGCTCGCGCACGGCCTTCGTGGGCGGTTCGGCCGTGGTGTCGGCCGGGCACAAGGTGGTGGCGCAGGGCAAGGACCTCGCGGCTAAGGAACTGGAGGCGGCGGCGGACGACGTGGAATACCGCAACGGGCGTTTCGCCATCGCCGGCACCGACCGTTCAATCGGGTTGTTCGAACTGGCCGGCCGGCAGGCCGAGGCGCGGCTGCACGTGGCCGTCACCGAGAATTCAGGCGCCCCGTCGTGGCCGAACAGCGCCATGGTCGTGGAAGTGGAAATCGACCCCGCCACAGGCGTGGTGAAGGTGGTGGCCGTGTCCAGCCGCGATGACATCGGCCGTATTATCAATCTGCCCATCGTGCAGGGGCAGATACACGGCGGGGTGGCGCAGGGCGTGGGCCAGGCGCTCATGGAGCAGGCCGTGTACGACCCGGACAGCGGCCAACTGCTCACCGGGTCGTTCATGGACTACTGCATGCCGCGCGCCAGCGATTTTCCGCACATCGCCAGCACCTTCGACGAGAGCGTGCCCTGCCTCACCAATCTCTTAGGCGCCAAGGGCGTGGGCGAAATCGGCACCATCGGCGCCGTGCCCGCGACCGTGCACGCCGTGATCGATGCGCTGGCGGACTACGGCGTCACCCACATCGAAATGCCCATCACCAGCGAAAAGGTGTGGCGCATCATCCAGGGCGGCAAGCAGGAAGGGAAACGCCGGGCCGCCTGATCGCCAGGCGGTCAGGGCGCTGCCGAGGCGCTCTTGGCAGCCGGTTTTTCCGAATCGCCCTTGAAGGCGTGCTTGACATCGGTCTTGAGCTCATGCGCGCCTTCCTTCACCGAATGCCAGGCGCGCTTGCTGCCGGATTTCACTCCACTCCAGGCTTGCTTCGCTCCTGACTTGATGCCATGGCCCGCTTCCTTGGCGCCGCGCTTGACGGCGTGGGCGCCGTCCTTGGCGTCCTGCTTGAGGCCGCCGCTGCTCTCGCCGCCGGCGCTCTGCCGAGAAGGCTTGGCTTCGGCGGCCGGGCTGTCCGAATCCGAGGACTGGGCTTGCGCCGCGCCCGCAAGCACGAGCGGGGACACGACCATGATCAAGCTGAGCAGTTTTTTCATTGGACCTCCGTCTGAAATCGGATCGTGTCGCGCGCGGACGCTGAGAAAAGCGTCCGCGGCTCGTTGCTAATGGCCCGACGAGCCGGCAGTCGGCTCGCTGCCCGTGTTGCCCACAGGTTTGTTCACGCTCTGGCTGCCGTCGCCCTTCAGCGCGCTCTTGGCGTCGGTCTTCACGTCATGAGCGCCCTTCTTGGTCGAGTTCCAGGCCTTCTTGGAACCGGATTTCACTTTGCCCCAGGCTTTCTTCGTGCCTTGCGCCACCGCGTGGGCGTCTTTCTTCACGCCCTCCTTGATGCCGCCCGACTCCGCTGCCGGCTTGGTGTCGGTGGAGGCGGAGCTGGAGGTATTGCTTGGAGGAGGAGTGGGGGTGGATTGGGCATGCGCGGGAACGGCCAGCGACAGAGGGGCGGCAAGCGCAATCAGGTTGAGCAATTTTTTCATGATGTTCTCCTTGGGAGGGCAGTCAAGCCGCGCGCTCGTGCGCAGCGGCGGGCGCTCGCAACTGGGCGAGCAGTTTTTCTTCCTTTTGTTTTGCCACCAGGGCGCTTTTTGCCCGGATGCGGCCATAACCGCGAATGTCCTCCGGAATCGAGGCGATATCCACGGCCAAGCTATGGTTTTGGACAGTCAAGCAGGCGACGAGTTCTTCCATATTTCGTTCATATTCCACAAGAAGGCGCCGTTCCAGCTTGCGATCTTCGCTGCCCCGGAAGGGGTCGAGCGCGGTGCCGCGCAGGAAGCGCAGGCTGGCGAGCAGGCGAAACACCGTTAGCATCCAGGGACCGTATTCGCGCTTTTGCACCTGGCCCGAGGCATCGGGCTTGGCCAGCGTGGGCGGGGCCAGATGGAATTTCAGGCGGTAATCCCCTTCGAACTGCTCGCGGATTCGCGCCAGGAATTCGGGACGGGTGTGCAGGCGCGCCACTTCGTATTCGTCTTTGATGGCGAGCAGCTTGAAATAGTTGCGCGCCACAGCTTCGCTGAGCGGAAAACTGAGCGGCAGCTTCGGCGCGTTACCGTCGCGACTCACCAGCGCGGTCTCGGCCGCGCGCACTTTCTCAACCAGGGCGCGATAGCGCGCGGCATAGGACGCGTTCTGATAGTCCGCCAGAAAATCCGCGCGCCGGGCGATGATGTCATCCAGCGTCGCGGCCGGCTTGAGCGCGATGACCTGGGCAGGAAAGGCGATCTTTTTCACGCGCTCGGGATCATGGGCCGCGCGCCGACCCCACAGGAAGGCCGCCTGGTTGGTCTGCACGGAAACGCCGTTCAACTCGATGGCTTTCTCCAGCGAGCCTGCGGCCAACGGCAACCAGCCCTTCTGCCAGGCGTAACCCAGCAGGAACATGTTGGAAGCAATGGTGTCGCCGCACAGGGCGGTGGCGAGGCGCGTCGCGGGGATGAAGTCGACGTGATCCGCGCCGGCGGCATCGAGAATATCGCGGCGCAGGTCGGACCCGGGCAGCCGCCAGTCGGGATTGCGCACGAAATCGGCCGTAGGCGCCTCGTCGGAATTCAGCACCACGCGCGTGTCGTGGTCGTTCATGTGCGACAAGGCATCATGTCCGGCCGCGACCACCAGGTCGCATCCCAGCACCAGGTCCGCGGTGCCGGTGCCGATGCGAATGGCGTGAAGCTGCTCAGGCGACCCGGCCACGCGCACATGCGAGGTGACCGTGCCGCCTTTTTGGGCCAGGCCCGACATGTCCAGCACGGTCACGGCTTTGCCTTCGGCGTGGGCCGCGGCGGCAATGATTTCGCCGACGGTGATCACGCCCGTTCCGCCGATGCCGGTGACCAGCGCTTCAAAGGGCTTGCTGAGCGGGGCGATGGCGGGCGTGGGCAGAGGGCCGAATTCGGCGGCGGAGTCCGCGCCCGGTCCGGCGCGGCGCGCGTTGCCGCCTTTTCTAAGCCGGCCGCCTTCCACGGTGACGAAGCTGGGGCAAAATCCTTTGAGGCAGGAGAAATCCTTGTTGCACGAGGACTGGTTGATGGTGCGCTTGCGCCCGAACTCGGTCTCCAGCGGTTCGACCGACAGGCAATTCGACTGCACGCTGCAGTCGCCGCAGCCCTCGCACACCAGGTCGTTGATGATGACGCGCTTGGCCGGATCGGGATAGGTGCCGCGCTTGCGGCGGCGGCGTTTTTCCGCCGCGCAGGTCTGGTCGTAAATGATGGCGGAGACGCCCGGGGTGGCGCGCAACTCCCGCTGCACGGCGTCCAGCTCGTCGCGGTGGCGCACGGTGACACCGGGAGCCCAGGCCGTGCCGGCCGGGTATTTTTCCGGCTCGTCGGTGACCACCACAATGGGCTTTACGCCTTCGTCGGCGATCTGCCGCGACAGCGTGGCCGGGTCGAGCGCGCCGTCCACGTGCTGGCCGCCGGTCATGGCCACGGCGTCGTTGTACAAAATCTTGTACGTCATGTTGACCCCGGCCGACACCGCCGCGCGGATGGCCAGAATGCCGGAGTGGAAGTAGGTGCCGTCGCCGAGGTTGGCGAACACATGCTCGGTCTTGGTGAAAGGCGCCTGGCCGATCCAGGGCACGCCCTCGCCGCCCATGTGGGTGAAGGTGGCGGTGTCGCGGTCCATCCACAGCGTCATGTAATGGCAGCCGATGCCGGCCATGGCGCGGCTGCCCTCGGGCAGGCGCGTGGACGTGTTGTGCGGACAGCCCGAGCAGAAAAAGGGCAGGCGCTGCACGGTCAGCCGGGGCCGCGCCAGGGCTTTTTCCTTGGCGTCGAGAAAGGCGATATGCGCGCGCAGGCGCGCCGCGCGTTCTTCGCCGAGCTTCGTCACCACGCCGGTCTTTTCGAGGCGCTGGGCGATGGCGCGTGCAATGAGCGCCGGCGACAGCTCGAAGTGCGCCGGCAACAGCCAGTTGCCGGCGGGCTTGCCCTCTGCAATGGACCACTCGCCGTTGTCGTCGAACTTGCCTACCACGCGCGGCGGTCGCAGGCCGCCTTGTCGCGAATCTCGCCATTCGTACAGCTCTTCCTTCAACTGGTACTCGATAAGCTGGCGCTTTTCCTCCACGACCAGGATTTCCTCCAGCCCGGCGGCGAAGGCGCGCGCGCCCTGCGGTTCCAGCGGCCAGGGCATGGACACCTTGTAGACCCGGATGCCGGCGTCGCGCGCGGCGCGCTCGTCCAGCCCCAAGTCGGCCAGGGCCTGCATGGTGTCGCCATAGGACTTGCCGGTGGTGACGATGCCGAAGCGGGCATGGCCTTGTGGGCCGCCGTCCCAGACGATGCGGTCGAGGCGGTTGGCGCGGCAATAGGCCAGCGCCGCGTACACCTTGAAGTCGAGCAGTCGCGCCTCCTGCTCCAGCACCGCATCGGGCCAGCGGATGTTGAGGCCGCCGGGCGGCATGGCGAAGTCCTCGGGCAGCACGATGTTCACGCGGTCGTGGCGCAGTTCCACCGTGGCGCCGCTTTCCACCACGTCGGTGACGCACTTGAAGCCTATCCAGCAGCCCGAGAAGCGCGACATGGCGAAGCCGTGCAGGCCCAGGTCCAGGTATTCCTGCACGCTGGCCGGGTGCAGCACCGGGATCATGCTGGCCTTGAGCAGGTGTTCGCTTTGATGCGCCACCGTGGACGAGCGCGCGCCGTGGTCGTCGCCGGTGAGCACCAGCACGCCGCCGTAGCGCGAGGTGCCGGCCGAATTGGCGTGCTTCAGCACGTCGCCGCTGCGATCCACGCCAGGGCCCTTGCCGTACCACATGGCGAACACGCCGTCGTACCGCGCGCCGGGGAAGAGGTTGACCTGCTGTGTGCCCCAGACCGCGGTGGCGGCAAGGTCTTCGTTCAGTCCGGGCTGGAAGCGGATGTGGTGTTCTTCCAGGTGCGCCTTGGCTTTCCACAGCGCCTGGTCGTAGGCGCCCAAAGGGGAGCCGCGGTAGCCGGAAATAAAACCGGCGGTGTTGAGGCCCTGGCGCCGGTCGTGGTCGCGCTGCAGCATGGGCAGCCGGACCAGGGCCTGCACGCCGGTCATGAAGGCGCGGCCTTCGTCCAGCGTGTACTTGTCCTCCAGCGAGAATTCGCGCAGCGTGCCTGGTGCGTTCATTTGTCGCTCCTCTCCTCCTTATGGGAGGTGCTTGTGGGAGGTCTTGGGCGCAACCCTTGAAAACAGGGTAGCGCACCTGCACGTTGGACGGACACTTGTGGCATCCCCGAAGTGCTCTGCCAATTCGACCATAACCCAGCCAAGGGATTCAACATAACGCAAAGGAATCAGAGCTTGAGGGTTTATGTGCTTTTCCGCGTCGGTTTCACGAAGCCCGACGCTCCGCGCCGGTACTGGGGCAAATCCCTTCGCCCGATAGGGCGAAGCTTCGTATGAAAAGTAAATGCTTACAAACTAGTTGGATAGAACCCCGCAGTTTGCTAAGGCCTTTCTGCTCTGTTGGTTCGTTGACAGGGGGGGAAAAGGCGCGCATAATCAACTGTTTCGTTCGGAGGGGTTCCCGAGCGGTCAAAGGGATCAGACTGTAAATCTGACGGCTCTGCCTTCGAAGGTTCGAATCCTTCCCCCTCCACCAAAACCAGTCAAAAACGGGAAGGGCGACGGCGGAAGGTTGGGTTGTCAGGGTTTTGTTCGTATGTTTCATTCATATATATGTGTGGCCGGATTAAATTCCGGCGAATTTACGGCAAAGCCGGGATTAGGCGGGTGTAGCTCAATGGTAGAGCAGAAGCCTTCCAAGCTTACGACGAGGGTTCGATTCCCTTCACCCGCTCCAGCAAAGGCCGGCATCGGCTGCGGCTCTGATTTGACTGGAAGCGGTAGCGGCGGGGATTGCAGGCGCGCGAGGAATTCACGTACTCAGG
>DATNCF010000192.1:0-2532 GCA_035571675.1 Burkholderiales bacterium
TCCCGGCTTTCCTTGTACGTAAGCTTCGCGGGTTTGTCCGCTTTCACGTTGCGCGCCGCCTCCGGCGGGCGGGTTTCGCGCCTGGTTGACGTTGGTTCCTCGCGCGAGTGCTCCTTGGTCCGCTGCAATGTTCGGTGCCAATCGCTGTAGCCGCCGGCGTGCTCGGTCCAGCGGCCTTCGACGGCGTTGGCTCCGCCACCTGCCAGATCGCTCACCAGCGTTTGTGTCACCACGTTGTCCAGGAATTCCCGGTCATGGCTCACCAGGAACAACGTCCCCTGGTAGTCCTGCAGCAATTCCTCCAACAATTCCAGCGTTTCGATGTCCAGATCATTGGTTGGCTCGTCCAGCACCAGCACGTTGGCGGACTGGCTGAAGAGTCTTGCCAAAAGCAATCTATTGCGCTCCCCACCTGACAGTGTTCGCACCGGCGCCTTGGCGCGCTCGGGCGGGAACAGGAAGTCGCCCAGGTAGCTGATGACGTGCTTCCTCACACCGTTGATTTCCACGAAATCGGCCCCGGGGTTGATGGTGTCGGCCAGCGTCGCGTCCTCGTCCAGGGCGGAACGAAACTGGTCGAAGTAGGCAATGCTCTGGCGCGTGCCCAGGCGCACCGTGCCCTCGTCCGGCTGCAACTCGCCCAGGATCAGCTTCAGCAGCGTGGTCTTGCCGCTGCCGTTGGGGCCGATCAGGCCGATTTTGTCGCCGCGCAGGATGCGGCTGTCGAGGTGGCGCACCGGCCATGTCACCCTGGCGTTGCTTTCCCAGCGTTTGCCCGCGTCCCGCAGCTCGGCCACGAGCTGGCCCGAGCGCCCGCCTTCGGCCAGCGCCAGTTCCACCTTTCCGCTGCGTTCGCGCCGCGCCGCGCGCTCGCGGCGCAGCGCCTCCAGCCGGCGCACCCGGCCTTCGTTGCGCGTGCGCCGCGCCTCGACGCCCTTGCGAATCCACACCTCTTCCTGGGCCAGGAACTTGTCGAACTTGCGCTCCTGCTTGGCCTCGGCATCGATCTGCTCGGCCTTGCGGTGGCGATAGGCGCTGAAATTGCCGGGGAAGCGCGACAAGTGCCCGCGGTCCAGTTCGATGATTTCGCCTGCCACGTCGTCGAGGAAGCGCCGGTCGTGGGTCACCAGCAGCACCGCCCCGCCGAAACCGGCCAGCATGTCCTCCAGCCACTCGATGGAATCCAGGTCGAGGTGGTTGGTGGGCTCGTCGAGCAGCAACAGGTCGGGCTCCATGACCAGGGCGCGCGCCAGCGCCACGCGCTTTTTCAGGCCGCCCGAGAGTTCAGCCACGGGCCGCCCGGCGTCCAGCGACAGCCGCGACAGCACGGCTTCGATGCGGTTGTTGAGGCGCCAGCCGTCGGCGGCCTCCAGCGCTTCCTGCAGCCCATGCAGATCGGCCAGCGCCGCCGCGTCCTGCGGCGTGGCGGCAAGGCGCTCGGCCGCGGTGTGGTAGCGCACCAGCAGGCCGGCGATGCCGCCCGCGCCCTGGGCCACGGCGTCGAACACGCTATGGCCGGGCTCGAATTGCGGCTCCTGGGGCACGCTGGCCAGCTTGAGCGTGGGCGAGCGCCACACCTTGCCGTCATCGGGCGCCACCGCGCCGGCTATCACCTTGATGAGGCTGGATTTCCCGCTGCCGTTGCGCCCGATGAGGCCGATGCGCTGGCCGGGCTCGATGACCAGGTCCACGCCGTCCAGCAGCGGCACGTGGCCGAAGGCCAGGCTCACGCCGGTCAATTGAACAATGGGGGAAAGGCCGGGCATGGGAAAAAGTGTAATTTTACCCGCTGGTTCCCTCGTGAGGCGCCGCCCCATCCCGACCGCCTCAAGTTCCGCCCCCGCCTGCCGTTGTTACGTCCATCGTCCACCATTGTCGCGGCGTCGGCCTTCGGCCCCGCCCAAGGATGCCTGGAATAAGGGGGCCACGCCCCCTTATAAATCCCCCACTTCAGAGGAAGCCCGCTTAACCTGGAATTTATCTTCGACGGTTTTTCAGAGCTTCCCAAAGGAAACGTATGGATCAGACCCTGGCCGAGAAGAACGGCCTGGCCGAACGCTTGTCGTCGGCGCTCAGCAAGGACGAATTCCTGCTGTTTTATCAAAGCATCCTGCCGCTCACCTCCGTCTCCGAGGACCGGCCCTTCCAGGAAATCCTCATCCGCTTCCAGGAAGAGGAGGCCAAGCTGCTGCCGCCGGGCACCTTTTTCCCGCTGCTGGAGGAAAACGGCCTGATTTCATACGTCGACCGCTGGGTGATCAACCGCATCACCAAGTGGGTGCGCATGGCGCGCAGCATCAAGCCCGACTGGAAGGTGCCCTGCAATGCCATCAACCTGTCGCCACAAACCCTGCACCTGGCGAGCTTCACCGATTTCGTCAAGCGCCACGTCGAGGTCGCCAAGCTTCCCCAGGGCACGCTGTGCTTCGAGCTCATCTGGGAGGATGCGCTGGAGCACGCCGAGGCCTTGATACGCACCGCCACCCTGCTCAAACCCCTCGGCTGCCGGTTCACCGTGGCGCGCTTCGAGGG
>DATNCF010000193.1:0-5491 GCA_035571675.1 Burkholderiales bacterium
AGCCTGCCGGCGCGCTTCCAGGTGCTGCCGGGGCGGCCCGCCGTGGTGCTGGACGTGGCACACAATCCGCACGCTGCGGCGGTGCTGGCGGACAACCTGTCCAATATGGGGTTTTTCGCCGCGACGCACGCGGTTTTCTCCATGCTCTCCGACAAGGACATCGAGGGCGTATGCCGCCGCATGAAGGGCCGCATCGACGTATGGCATATCGCCCCTTTGCCGGGCCCGCGAGGGACGAGCGTCGAGGCCCTGGAAACAGCCATGGCAAGAAGTGGGGCTGGCGGAATGGTGCGGAGGCATGCTTCGCCGCTCGAAGCGTATGCCGCGGCGCGGGCTGAGGTGGGTGAAAATGATAGAATCGTGGTCTTCGGATCCTTTCTAACCGTCTCTGACGTCGCGCAATCTCTGAACGCGGCCTGAGGCCACGGACCACGGAGTTGTTTTGGACGACGACGTCGACGCCGCATTGCTGAAGCGACGCGCCAGGCGCCGGCTGGTGGGCGCGGTGGCGCTGGTGGTGTTCGTGGTCATCGCGCTGCCCATCGTGCTGGACCGCGAGCCCAAGCCCATCTCCCAGGACCTGACCATCCAGATCCCGAGCCAGGACGGGACGAAGTTCAACACAAAGGTCTTGCCCCCTGAAGATGGGGCAAAGGATGGGGCAGGGGCAGCCAAGGCCGCACCCACTCAAGTACCCAGCGCCACCACGTCGACTAGCGCCGCTCCCACGATGCCCGCGGCTCCCGCCGCGGGGATTGGCGGCGGTGCGACGGGCGATGCCTCGAAGGCGGCCGTGGTGGCGCAAACCGCACCTGCAACGCTGCCTGAGCCCAAGGCGGAAACCAAGCCGCCTGAGGCCAACACCAAGACCGAAGCCGCGCCTGCAGCCAGGACTAAGGCCGAAGGCAAACCGGTAGCCAAACCGGTTGAAACAGCCAAGGCGGCAGAATCCAAGACAACGGCGGAAAGCGAAATTTTCTTTGTTCCCTTGGGAACCTACGTCAAGCAGGAAAACGTGCGGCAGGTGCAAAGCAAGGTCACCACGGCCGGCTTCAAGAGCTATTCGGAAAAACTGGCTTCGGGGCAGATTCGCCTGCGCGCCGGCCCCTTCAATAGCCGCGACGCCGCGGAGAATGCCAGGAACAAGCTGAAGTCGTCCGGAGTGGACGTGGGCGCGGTCGGCTCGGCGGCCAAGGGCTGAACCACCGGCTACGTCGCCAAGGGGGGATTGCCGGTTGACGTGGTTTGACTATGCCGTGCTGGCCATTGTGGGTATTTCCATGCTGTTCGGCGTGATGCGCGGCCTGGTGCGGGAATTGATGGCGTTGGTCGGCTGGGTCGCGGCATTTGTCCTGGCCACGTTGTTTGCCGACAAGGTGGCGGGGCTGCTGCCGGCTTCACTGGGCAAAGTGGGCAGCCATGTGGCGGCATTTGTGGGAATATTGCTGGCCGTCTGGGCCGGCGCGGCGCTGGCGGGATGGCTGGTCTCCCGGCTGGTGCGGGCGGCCGGGTTGGGCTGGCCCGACCGGGTGCTGGGCGCGGTGTTCGGCGCGGCGCGCGGGCTGATCGTGGTGCTGGTGGCTGTGATGCTGGGCGGGCTGACGGCGCTGCCGCGCGAGCCCGAGTGGCGCGAGGCGGTGCTGTCCGGCCCGCTGGAAACAGCGGTTATCGCGGCCAAGCCCCTGCTGCCGGCGGCCCTGGCGCAGCGGGTGAAGTACCGCTGACAAGCAACGTTGGCGGGCGGCGTTGTCGGTGTTGTCTCAGGCGTTATTGATGGGAACGAGCTCATGTGCGGCATTCTAGGCGTGGTGTCCAACACTCCGGTCAATCAGCTCCTGTATGACGGTCTGCTGATGCTGCAGCACCGCGGCCAGGACGCGGCCGGCATTGTCACGTCGCAGACCAACACTTTCCACATGCACAAGGGGCCGGGGCTGGTGCGCGACGTGTTCCGCACCCGCAACATGCGTTCGCTGCCCGGTGAGACCGGCATCGCGCATTGCCGCTATCCCACGGCCGGCTCTGCCTTCAATGCCGACGAATCCCAGCCCTTCTACGTGAACTCGCCCTTCGGTATCGTGCTGGGTCACAACGGCAACCTGACCAATTCCGACGCCCTGAAGCAGGAGATGTTCCGCCAGGACCTGCGCCATATCAACACCAGCTCCGATTCCGAGGTGCTGCTCAACGTGCTGGCGCATGAACTGGAGCAGGCGGCGCGCGGCGTGCGCCTGGACCCGGAAACGATTTTCACGGCCGTGGCCAACGTGTACCGCCGGGTGCGCGGCGCCTACGCCGTGGTGGCCATGATCTCGGGCTACGGCCTGCTGGCCTTTCGCGATCCCTACGGCATCCGGCCGCTGATTTTCGGCCGCGCCGAGTCGCCGCAGGGGCCCGAGTACCTGGTGGCCTCGGAAAGCGTGGCGCTCACGGCCTGCGGCTTCGAGCCGGTGCGCGACGTGGCGGCCGGCGAGGCGATTTTCATCGACCAGAAGGGCACGCTGTATACCAGGCAATGCGCGGACAATGCGGTGACTGCGCCCTGCATGTTCGAATACGTGTACCTGGCGCGCCCCGACTCGGTCATGGACGGCGCTTCGGTGTACGAGGCGCGGCTGAACATGGGCCGTCACCTGGCGCAGAAGATCCTGCGCGTGCTGCCCGGCCACGACATCGACGTGGTGGTGCCCGTGCCGGACACCAGCCGCCCCAGCGCACTGGAGATCGCCAAGGTGCTGAACGTGGACTACCGCGAGGGCTTCGTGCGCAACCGCTACGTGGGGCGCACCTTCATCATGCCCGGCCAGACGGTGCGCAAGAAGTCGGTGCGCCAGAAGCTCAACGTCATGGGCCTGGAGTTCCGCGGCAAGAACGTGCTCATCGTGGACGATTCCATCGTGCGCGGCACCACCAGCCGCGAGATCGTGCAGATGGCGCGCGAGGCGGGCGCGAAGAAAGTGTACTTCGCCTCGGCTGCCCCGGCGGTGCGCTATCCCAACGTGTACGGCATCGACATGCCCACGCGCGAGGAGCTG
The DNA here is from genome assembly GCA_035571675.1 of Burkholderiales bacterium. Lineage (GTDB taxonomy): Bacteria > Pseudomonadota > Gammaproteobacteria > Burkholderiales > SG8-39 > CAIYPG01. The sequence goes on from DATNCF010000193.1 coordinate 3,036, forward strand.
ATCGCCACCGGCCGCACCGACGAGGAAATCGCCCGCGAAATCCAGGCCGACAAGGTGATCTACCAGGACTTGGAGGCGCTGAAAGCCGCCGTCACCGAGGTCAATCCCAAGCTCACGCGCTTCGAGACCTCGTGTTTCGACGGGGTGTACATCACCGGCGATGTGACGCGAGAATACCTGGAGCGCATCGAGCGCGACCGGCATGCGGGTCGGCAGGAGTCCGAAGAGGAACCAAGCAGCAACCAGCTCGATCTGAATGCGGCATAACTGACCAATAAGAACTTTGTTCATTCGGTGGTCTTGACCTCACCGGCGGACCCCCGTTGCCGGATGGTGGGGGCGGCTGGCACTTTGATCCGTTCGAAGTTCGGGTGTGCGGGCGAGTTGACAACTGGCCCTGTCACCGGTACCGTAACAACTGCGCCGATTTGATTACAGCTTGCGGGCGCAGCGGGCTGCAAAGCCCGTAAACAAATTCGGCTAAAGCGTGGCTGCGACCCGTCTTAGCTCAAGCTGGACGGGTTTTTTCATTTGAGGCTCCAAGATGGCCATTGACCAAAATTCTTACGATCTGAAAACCCTCGCCGTGCGCGCCGGGCAGCAGCGCAGCCAGTTCGGGGAGAACTCCGAGGCAATGTACCTGACCTCGAGCTTCGTGTTCGCCAACGCCGCGGATGCCGCCGAGACGTTCGCCAACCGCCGGCCGGGCTTCATTTACTCGCGCTTCAGCAACCCCACTGTGGCGGCCATGCAGGAACGGCTGGCGGCGCTCGAAGGGGCGGAAGCCTGCGTGGCCACGGCCTCGGGCATGTCGGCCATTCTCACCACGGCCATGGCCCTGCTCAAGGCCGGCGACCACGTGCTGTGCTCGGCCGGGGTGTTCGGCGCCACGGTGCAACTGTTCTCCACCATCCTGGCCAAGTTCGGCCTGAACACCACTTTCGTGGTCGGCAACGACCCGGCCGAATGGGCGCGGCAGGTCACGCCTCAGACCCGGCTGCTGTTCGTCGAAACGCCGTCCAACCCCATCACCGAGGTGTTCGACATCGCGGCGCTGGCCGAGGTGGCCAGGAAGAGCAATGCGCTGCTGGCCGTGGACAACTGTTTTTGCAGCCCGGCGCTGCAGACGCCCATCGCCCTGGGGGCCGACCTCGTCATTCATTCCGCCACCAAGTACCTGGACGGGCAGGGCAGGGTGATAGGCGGCGCCGTGCTGGGCAAGGCCGCCCTCATCAACGATGCCGTGCTGGGTTTCCTGCGCACCGCCGGGCCGACGCTGTCGGCCTTCAACGCCTGGGTGATCCTCAAGGGCATGGAGACGCTGTCCATCCGCATGGAAGCGCAGTCGCGCAACGCCCTGGAACTGGCGCGCCGCCTGGAGCGCCATCCAGCGGTGCAGCGTGTCTACTATCCCGGGCTGGAGTCGCACCCGCAGCATGCGCTGGCCATGCGCCAGCAGAAATCGGGGGGGGCCATCGTGTCCTTCGAGGTGAAGGGCGGCAAGGCCGCGGCCTGGAAGGTGATCGATTCAACCCGGCTGCTGTCCATCACGGCCAACCTGGGCGATACCAAATCCACGATCACGCACCCGGCCACCACCACCCACGGCCGCATCAGCCAGGAAGCGCGCGAGCGTGCCGGCATCGGCGACGGGCTGGTTCGGGTGGCCGTGGGTCTGGAGTCGGTGGACGATATCTACGCTGACCTGGAGCGCGGCCTGGCCGGTTAGGCCCCGATTTTCATAGGCTCCGCGCGCAGCCCGCTTTCGTCGCACACCAGGTAGCTGCCGCGCTCATCCCAGTCCGACAGCACCCAGCGTTCGGCGGGCGCGCCGTCCAATTCGAAGCGGTGCACGGCCGGCCGGTGGGTGTGTCCGTGGATGAGGCGCCTGCAGCCGGACTGGCGCATGGCCGCCTCCACCGCGCCCTGGTCAACGTCCATGATGTCCATGGGCTTGACGCGCTTCTCCGCTTCACTGCGGGCGCGCAATGCCTCGATCTGCCGCCTGCGCTCGGCCAGCGGAATGGCGAGGAAATCCCTTTGCCATTGCGGTGCGCGCACTTGGGCGCGGAAGGCCTGGTAGGCCGTGTCGCCGGTGCACAACGTGTCGCCGTGCATGATGAGCGTGGGCGTGCCGTAGAGGTCTTTCACCAGCGGATCATCGACCAGCGTGGCGCCCGAAGCGGCCGCGAAGCGTTCGCCGGCGAGGAAGTCGCGGTTGCCGCGCATGAAGAACAGCGGCGCGTGTTCCGAGCCGTTTTTCATCGCCGCGATGACGCGGCGGTTCAGCGCGTCGTCCACGTCGTCGTCGCCGGCCCAGTACTCGAACAGGTCGCCGAGGATGTACACCTCGGCGGCCTGGCGCGCGGGGCCGGCCATGAAGCGCTCGAACAGCGCCACCGTGGCCGGGCGCGAGGCGGTGAGGTGCAGGTCGGAGAGGAACAGAGTGGACATTA
>DATNCF010000194.1:0-24450 GCA_035571675.1 Burkholderiales bacterium
GCGTGGTTTTTGTCCAAGGCATCGACCGGGGCGCTCGAGGCGCTGGCCGGGGCTTCGCCCCTGGTGGCGCTGATCGACCTTTCCGACAAGACGCCGCATTCGCACCACAGCCCCACGCAGACGGGCACGGGCGATTACGGCACCTGGGACGCGCGCCAGTCGCTGCGCGGCTTCATGAAGGTGGTGATGGAGGCGCGCGACCCGGTGCAGGCCGTGCAGCTCACCCAGCTCGCCCTCAAGCACGCCACCAGCGGCTCGCCCGGGCCGGTGGCGGTGGTGTATTACTCGGCGGCGCTGAAGGGCACGGTGGGGCCGAAGTCGCGACCGCCGCTGTTCGCGAGCAGCGGCTACCTGCAGCCCGACAAGCGCGGCGCCGATGCGGGCGCCACGCAGCAGGCGGCCACGCTGCTGGCGCAGGCCAAGAAGCCGGTCATCATCGCCGGCAACGGCGTGCGCGTGTCGGGCGCCATGGCCAGCCTGGCCGCGCTGGCCGAGCGCATCGGCGCGCCGGTGGTGACTTCGAGCGCCGGCAAGGGTGTGTTCGCGGAAGTGCATCCCCTGGCCGGGGGCGTGATCGGCGAATACGGCCTCGACGCGGCCGCCGCCGTGGTGGGCGAGGCCGACGTGGTGCTGGCCGTGGGCACGCGGCTCGCGCCCAATGAGACGATGTACAACCACCCCAAAATGCTCGACCCTGCGCGCCAGGCGCTGATCCAGATCGACATCGAGCCGCGCAACTGCGGCTGGACGCATCCGGTGCAGTGCGCGCTGGTGGGCGATGCCGATGCGGTGCTGCGCGAACTGGGTGCCAAGATTGGCGCCGATGCAGCGAAACTCAAAGCGGGCGAAGAGCGCGTGAAGCGCGCATCCACCCTGGGCTGGTTCGAGAGCGCCAAGTCGAATTCGGACGCCGTGCCCATCCTGCCGCAGCGCCTGGTGCGCGAACTGTCCGAGTGCCTGCCCGACGACGTGGTGGTCACGGCCGACGCGGGCGAGAACCGCATTTTTCTGCTGCACCACTACCGCACGCGCCGCGCCGGCGGCTTTCTCATGGCGAGTTCCATGGCCGGCATGGGTTCGGGCATTCCCGCCGCCATGGGCGTGAAGCTGGCGCATCCCAACCGGCCGGTGGTGGCCGTGGTGGGCGACGGGGGCCTCGGGATGAGCCTCGCCGGCCTCATGACCTCGCTGGAAGAAGACCTGCTCATCACCGTGGTGGTGATGAACAACGCCTCGCTCGGCTGGGTGCGGCACGTGCAGAAAGAGCGCCCCATCGCCAGCCGCCTCGGCCAGTACGACTACGCCGCCATCGCGCGCTCCATGGGCTGCCAGGGCATCCGCGTCGAGGCCGTGGCCGATATCCGTCCGGCGCTCAAGACAGCGCTGGCTTCCAAGGTGACAACGGTGATCGACGTGGTGACCTCGATGAACGAGACCTGGGAAGACGTGGCCTGCTCGCTGGGCAAGCAGTCTTAAGACCGCGGAGACGAGGGGATCGCGCGCCGATGCCCGTGAGCGCGTGCGTCACCCCTGCTCATTGATGGGCGGTTGTAGCCGATAGTAGTGCAGAAGCGGTAGACTGGCGCGGTAAAAATCATGGTCAGTTGCCGAATTCGATGCGAACAATCTGCTTTTCAAAAGCGCGAGATCGTTTGAAACGGGTGCTCGATCAAGTGGTCGATGATGCAGATGTCACCGTCATCAAGCGCCGCGACGCGCCCGATGCGGTGGTGATGTCACTGAAAACGTTCAAAAGCTGGCAGGAAACCTTATACCTGCTCAAGTCTCCAGCAAATTCAGCGCACCTGGACAAGTCGCTTAAGCAGCTGAGGAGAGTTCGCTAACCGTGCCAGGTGACGATACGGCGAGCAGCGCGTCCGCGGCTCCGTGGCAGGGGATAGGCCTCATCTGGTGGGGCCGAGTGTTTTTTCTGTTTGCGGCGCTGCTATGCCCGGCTATGGACGCTGGTGCGGCTCCTACCCCCGCCGACCCGGGCTCCGTTCGCTACATCCATGAAATCTGGCTCGACCCGGCTCGCCAGCGGCATGTGAACGTGCGCATCGCGTTGCCGCCCCTGGGTTCACCGCGCCTGGGTTCGCCGCAACGGAGCGGCGGCGCGATGCCAGTGCTGCTGTTCACCGCGCCGCAGGGTTTTCGCTGGGGCGGGCATGCCGACCAATACGAGCCGCTGGCGGAAGAACTGATTCGGCGCGGCGTGGTGATGGTGACGGTTACTCACTACGACCTGGCCGAGCCCATGGGGCCCAACGAGCGCTTCCAGGACATTTATCCCGGCATCCTCACCGGATCGCGCAACGACCCGGCCGTGGACCGCTTCGAGGATTGCCTGTTCGTGCTGGCCACGCTGGCGCGCATCAACAGCGAACGGCGCGACGCCTGGCCGAGGCTGGACATGGACAGGCTGGCCGTCGCCGGGCATTCATCGGGCACGCTGACAGCCCTGCACTTGAGCGGGTTGCCGGTGCGCGACCGCGACGGGCGCGTGTTTGCCGTGCACCGCGATGCGCGCATCAAGGCATTCGTCATTTACAGCTATTCGCTGGACTACAGCGGACCGAGCCGGGCTGATCTCATGCAGGTGGGCGCCGTACCCGGACTGCAGGTGGCGGGATCGGACGACCATCCCGAGTACCGCAACACGCCCTATCGCTTTATCCACGCCGCGCCCCAGTACTGGCTGGTCGCCAAGGGCAACCATAACGTGGGCGCCGGCGGCTCCGATGAACTGATACTGCAGGCGACCGGCGATTTCGTGGATGCGTATCTGAGCAACAATGTGAACAACAAGAATGCGGCGCTGGCCAGACTGGACACGAAGACACTGGAGGCCTTCGGTTCGGACTTCAGGGAGTTTGCAAGCAAGCCGGCAAGCCGCTGGCCCCAGCCCGACCGTCGCGATGTCGCCGCCTGGGCGGTGGACTTTCTGCCCTGGGGCGAGTGGCTGCATGCGCGCACCATAGCGCGCTACCGCGCCCTGCAGGCCAGCGAATCGAAGGCTGCAGCGGAATGATCCGCTTCACCGCGCTGGTCGTGGCCGCGCTGCTGTTCAAGCTGCTGGGCGGCCAGCTATTCACCCCGCTCAGCTTCGCCATCGCGGGACTGGCGTTCTTCCTGCGCTACTTCGTGGGTGTCGAGCAGCGCCTGCAACTGGAACGGTTCCTGCTGCAATTCGGCATGTTGATCTACGCCCTGTCGAACCAGGACCCCAGCTATTACGAGCACATCGCGCTGGCCTTCTGCCTTGCGCCGACCGTGGGCTCTCCGCAGCGGCTGCGGCGCATGGGCCGGCTCCTGGTGGGGGAGGGGACGGTGCTGCTGCTGTTCGCCTACATCACCTGGTCGCTGGCGTGGACCTCCAGCGTGGACATGAGTCTCGCCGGCCTCGTCATGTCCGCCCTGTGCATGGCCTTCCTGCTCGCCCTGGTCGTGGCGGTGGACGGTGATTTGCGTGAAATCTTCCTCCTTCTCCTGCAGGTGCTCGCCGCCGTGCTGGTGGCGTCGCTGTTGGCCGGCATCATGGGCTATGGCAATGTGTCGCGCACATTCGCCGGCGTCACCCTGCACCGCAACCAGCTTGGCTTTCTGCTTGGCCTGCTGATCCTGCTCAGTCTGTTTTTCATGCGCGCCGCCGCGGTGCGCTCGTCTTTGCGCTGGCTGCCGCTGCTTGGCGCCGCCTCTGGCGCCGGGCTGCTGCTCTATGCGGATTCCAAGAGCACCATCATCGCCATCGCCGTGACCGCATTGCTGTGGTTCATCGCCACGGCGAAAAGGTGGCGGCTGTACGCGGCGCTGGCCGCGCTCGCCGCCGTGATATTTGTCGTGACCCTGCCCAGTCCCCGCATGGATAATTTCGCCGTGCGCATGGGCCGCGATCCGACTTTCACTTCGCGCACGGAAATCTGGGCCGACAGCGTGAAGCTGATCGAAGAGCAGCCTTTCACGGGCTTCGGGTACAACGCGGTGTGGAGCGCGTTCGAAAACCGCCTCGCGCAATACCGCAACGCGCCGGGACCCAAATATGCACACGCCCACAATGCGTGGATGGATTGGACCCTGCAGCTTGGCATCGGCGGCCTGCTGGTCTACGTGCTGTTCCTCGGAACGCTGCTGGCGCGCGCCATAGGGCGCGCGCGGCAGGCCGGCGGCTTCTCCACGGGCGTTCAAGCGGCTTGCCTGCTGGTGTACGTGCAAATTTACGACCTGGCCAATGTTTCGACGGTGCCCATCACCCGCTTCGGTTTCTTCATGCTGGCGGCGGCGTCGGCCTGCCTGTGGTTGGGATCGGAGGCCCGGCGCGAAGATGAAGCGCAATTATCGGAGCAAAGCCCGCGCGTTCCCGTCAGCAGGGCACGACGCTTTGGAATCGGCCTGGCATTGGCGCTCGCGGCGTTCCTTGGCGCGTCCTCCTTTTCGGTCTGGGACGACGGCCGGCGCTTTGCCGCGACAAGCGAGCACTCCCCTCCGACACCCGATGGCGTGGCGGCCGCCAGTTATCTGCAGGCCGGCCGCTTCCAGTGGAAGAGCCCGGATGAATTGCACGACTACGCCCGCGCGCGCCGGCTGGAGCTTCTGGACATGATGAAGCGGAGCGCGCCGTGAGCATGATGGTGAAGGCCGGCCGCATCCTGGCGTGCTGCGCCCTTGCGGCCATGCTGGCCGGCTGCGCGCCCAGCGGCGACGTGTCCGGCTGGGAAATGGCGCCCAAGAGAAGCGGTGACGTGCAGCCGGAATCCTTTCCCGACATTCCCGTCGTGCTGCCCGCCACACCGCCCCTGCCTGCAACGGCCCCGCCGGCCGGCGGCCAGGGTTCAAGCATGGGAGCCGTTTATTCGAAGCGGCTCGACCAGGGCAGCCTGTTCCGGCGTGGTTACTCGGCGCCGACGCCCTGAGGCATACCACGATGGCGTCAACATCATGACACGCGCTGCCCGTCTGCTGGTTGGTGTATTGATGCTGCTGTGCGCGGACGCGTCACGGCCGGATCAAACCGGCCCCACGGTTCTGTTTGTAGCCACCGAGCGCATGACCAGCCTGGCGCTCGACTATCGATTTTTCCCCCACTTCGCACGTATGGGATTCGGCACGCCCGCCAAGCCCTGGCATACCTGGTTTGCGACTCCGGCGATGACGCCCCTCGTATACCTTCCGTCGTACCTGCCCGGGAAGAAAGCGCAGATCGAAGCCAAAGAACTGCTGGGGAATGGTTTCCAGGGGCGGCAGTGGAGAAATGCCTTCGAAGCGCTGGCATCGCTCGATGCCGACGGCAACGGCGTGATCGAAGGCGATGAAATGCGCGATCTCTATGTTTGGACCGACTTTCAGAGAAACGGCACGCTGGCCGCGAGGAATGATGCGTTGCTTCCAGCGCGCAAGATATACGACGGCTTCGACCTTCGCATTCCCGCCCAATCCGTGAACGGCTACGCCCGTTTGGCGTCACGGCTGGCCTTTGCCGCCATGGTACGCACTGGTCAAAGGAGCCATCTACTCGAGCTGGCCGTGGGCGAGTTTTTCCCGAGCCGCAGCCGCGCTTATCTCTCCTATGCGGCTTTGCCCGCGAACGCGGCGTTGGACAGCGGCAGTGCATTCAACGGCTGGTGGCTCTGGACGGCGACCAATGCCGACCAGTGGAAAGACGCTACTAGGCCCTGGGGCAAGGAAGCGGGTGGACGCCTGCTGCTCGCAGTTGCCAAGGGGCGGATCAGCGGGCTGGTGCAGTACACCGGACCGGTAGGAGATCGCATCAACTTGCCGCTCTCGGGAGAGGTGCGAGGCACACAAGGGTCATTGGCGCAGTGGACATCGGTATCTCCGCTGGGATTGACCCGCAGCGAACTGCGCCTGGAGCAGGTATTCGGGCACCCGGTGCTACGCGGCCGGTCGTGGAGCAACCGCAACGGCAAGGTAAGTGAATGGACCTGGGAGGCGACGTATGAAAAACCGCTTGACTAGGCGGGAGGCGGTTGTGCTGGCCGTGGTCGCGGCGCTGCTGGTGCTGTGCAGCGTGTGGGAGACGCGCCAGTTGCGCGCCGCGCAGCTCACCGAGAAGCAGGCCTTGTACGCGGAGCGCCTGCGCACCGCCCAGGTCATGCTGGAAAACGAAATGCTCGCGGCCGCCTACCTCACCACCACCGATGCGCGCACCCGCGAGCGCGCGCGCTTCTACCTGGAACGGAGCCCGTGGTGAATCGCTTCCTGGCCTTCGGCGTTGTGGGCGTCATGCTCCTTGTGGTGGCGGCGCAGGCCGTCAAGCTGCGCCAATACAGCGCGAAGCCGGTCAATGAAATCACGTTGCAGCAGAGCCGGCTCATCCCGTTCCTGGCCGAGATCCGCGCCGGCAATCCCCTCACCTACGACAGCACGCTTCTCAATCTCGCCCGCATCGGCGACGGGCAGCCCCAGGTCCAGGACTACAAGCTGGAAGAACGCGTCGTCGCCGAGAAATTGATCGGGCGCCTGGGCGTGGACTGAGTCAGGCCGTGTTGGCTGCGGCGCCCTGGCGCATCTGGCGTTCCAGGGGCAGGCGTTTCATCATGGCCGCGAGCAGCAGCAGCCCCGGCAGCGCCACGAAGGTCGAGATGATGAAAAAGGTGACCCAGTCGGTGTGCTCGGCCACCCAGCCGCTGGTGGTGGACAGCCAGGTGCGGCCGAAGGCCATGAACGACGTCAGCAGCGCGAATTGCGTGCCGGTGTAGGCCGAGTTGCACAGCAGCGACAGGTAGGCGACGAAGGCCGACGAGGCCATGCCGCCGGTGAAGTTCTCGGTGCCGATGGTGAGGTAGAGAAAACCCACGTTGTGGCCGATGTGGGCCTGGGCGGCGAACATGAGGTTGGACAGCATTTGCAGGATGCCGCAGCCGAACAGGCTGTTCAGGATGCCGTAGCGCTTGACCACCACGCCGCCCAGAAAGACCCCGGCCAGCGTGGCGAAAACGCCGAATATCTTGCTGACGGTGGCGATCTCCACCTTGGTGAAGCCGATTTTGATATAGAAAGGATTGGCCATGACGCCGGCAAAGGCGTCGCCGAACTTGTAGAGCAGGACGAAACCCAGAATGGTCACCGAGGCCCACAGCGGATTGCGGGTGAAGAATTCGTTGAAGGGCGTGACCACCATGGAGCGGAACACGCTGATGGATTCACGCTGCTCCGTGGGGGCCGCAGGGTTCTGGGCAGGTTCCGGGGGGCGCAGCGCCAGCAGCGTGGCCACGATGCCGACCAGCACCAGCGCCGCCATCACGGCGTAAACCGTGGACCAGCTCTCCACCGCGGCGGCCAGGTACAGGGCCCCCGCGCCGGCGGCGATGAGGCCGAGCCGATAGCCGGCCTGGGTCATGGCCGCCCCCGCTCCCTGCTGGTCCTGATCCAGTATCTCGATGCGGTAGGCGTCGATGACGATGTCCTGGCTGGCCGAGAAAAAGGCCACCAGCAGGGCCAAGGCCGCGGTGTGAAGGGGCTGGGTGATGGGATTGGCCAATCCCAATCCAAAAATCGCCGCCATGAGGCCCACCTGGATCACCAGCATCCAGCCGCGCCGGCGTCCCAGCAGACGCGACAGCACCGGCACCGGGGCGCGGTCTATGAACGGCGCCCAGAGGAATTTCAGGGTGTAGGGGGTGCCGACCAGGGCAAAAATTCCGATCGCGCGCAGCGAAACGCCCGCTTCGGTCATCCAGATCTGCAAGGTGCCGGTGGTGAGCAGCAAGGGCAGGCCGCTGGCAAAGCCCATGATGAACACGAAGACCAGGCGTCGTTCGGCATAGACGGCCCAGGTCTCGCGCAGGCCCCGGGCGCGGCCGGGTTTGTCGGCTTCAGGCAAGTCGTTGTCCCGGGAAGGTTTCAAACCGGCGTATTGTGCCAAATTGCCGCATGCGACGACATCGGCGTGAGATCCGTTGCGACAATGGATGCATACGTCATGCGGACAGGCGCGCAGTCCTGCCGGCGCCCCCGCATTTGATCCAGATCAAATTCCCCAATGCGCGGCGGGAGTGCAATTCAACAAATCATTTCAATTGCCATTCCTACGTCCATGTCTTCTCCCCTCATCCGCCCCCTGGATATTCCCCTGCTCAGGCAGTCCATGCAAACCGCACCGGCATTTCCGCACTTTTGCATCGACAATTTTCTCGAAGAGGATTTTGCGACAGAGGTGCACGATGCTTTTCCCTCATTCTCTCAGGCGGCCGAGACGGGGAAGCAGTTCAATGCCGTCAACGAACGGAAAAAAATCCAGATAACCGAGTACGCGAAATTTCCCGCGCCCATTCGGCGCCTTGCGGACCTGCTGTCGTCGCAGTCATTTCTCGACCTGATGGCCCGGTTGACCGGGATTGAGAACCTCGTCGCCGACCCGAGACTGGAGGGGGGCGGCATACACGAGACCAACTCCGGCGGCCGATTGGATGTGCACGTGGATTTCAACTATAGCGAGCACCTGCAACTCTATCGGCGTCTGAACGTTCTGCTGTACTTCAACAAAGACTGGCGCGACGAATACGGCGGCATACTCGATATCTGGGACAGGGACGTGAAGCATTGTGTGGGCCGGTTTTCGCCCACCTTTAACCGCATCGCCGGGTTCGCCACGAGCGAGTGGAGCTGGCACGGTGTGACGCCCGTCAGGTGCCCGCCGGGCATGATGCGCAAGTCCTTCGCCGTTTACTTCTATACCGAGGAGCCGCCCGCCGGTTGGGAGGGCAAAAAGCACTCGACCGTGTTCAAGGCCAGGCCCGAAGAGTACTGGCGGGGCCACGTGGCCATGCCGGCCGAGCAGACACTGCGCCAGTTCAAACGGTCACTGGCCTCGGCCAAGCGGGCGGTGCGGCGGCTGTTGCCCTAGCCTTTCCCCCGTTCCAGTACCAAGCGTCGACTAAAAACGGGCGATTAAAACGGCGGCTCGTCGCTGAACAGGTCTGGCCCCGATGAGGCTTTGAGCTTGGGTCCTTTGGCCTTGGGTTGAGCAGGCCCGGCGCGGCGCGCCTTGCCCTCGAGTTCAATGCGCTCGCGCTCGATATCGTCGGGCGTCAGCGCCTCGGCCAGGTCGGCGCCCTGGTTGTCGGGGCCGGCCTTGTTCACTTTCATGCCCACGCGGTGCCATGCCACGGCATCCTCGGGGTTGGGGCGCAGCAGCGCCAGCGCCTGGTCCGCGTCGCTGAGCGTGCGGTCCATCCACGCCAGCGCCGTGTCGCGGTCGAGCAGGAAGGGCATGCGGTCGTGGATGTCCCAGAAGCGCCGGTTGGCGGGGCCGACGATGATGGCGCAGGAGTCCACGGTCTCGCCCGAGGCGCGGTCGGTCCAGCGCGCCCACAGCCCGGCGAAGTGGATGAGTTCCTCGTCCCTGGCGCCGTGCAGGTACCAGGGCAGGTTGCCGGCCTTGAGTTCCTGCCACTCGTACCAGCCCTTGGCCGGGATCACGCAGCGCCGCAAGCGCAGCGAATCGCGGAAGGCCGGCTTGTCCTTCACCGATTCGACCCGCGCATTGAACGTGGGGAAGTCCACCACGCGCCCCTTGTTCCACGCCGGCAGCAGCCACCACTGCACCCGCGCCACCTCCAGCTCGCCGGCGTCGTTTTGCCGCACGATGGGGATGTAGTTGTCGGGGTTGCCCTGCTGCGGGGCGACGTTGTACCGGTCCCCTGCCCGCTCGAACAGCGGCGGCATGTTGGCGCGCCCGATTTGCCAGTAGGCTTCGATAGCGCGTTCGGACGGAGAAACGAAGCGGCCGCACATTTAGTGATCGTCCATTCCTATATTCCCCATCCATTGGGCGAGTCCGTGCGCACCGCATCCGCCGTGAGCACGCGGCGGATCATCTGGTCCACCGCCGGCGCGGTATTCACCGGCGTAATTCGAATGTGCGGATGAGCCCTGGCAAACACACGGAACATCTCATCCGCGAACGCCTGCCCGATGTCGGAAATGCCGGAGAAATCCAGTTCCACCCGCTTGAAGCGCTCGAAGCGATGGGCGATGCGCTTGGCCTGGGAGCGCGACACCAGCTTTTCGCCCTCGTACTGCGCCAGGCGCATGGGCACCACCGTCCTGTCGAAGGTGTATTCCTCGGGGTTGGTGTAGGCGTCGAACACCTCGCGAAGCAGGCGCGGGCTTTCGTTGGCCAGGCGCATGCGCACCACCGTGCCGGGAACGTCGGTCGCGTGCTCGGCGATCGAGTCTTCCGCCCGCGGCGTATGGCTGAACAGCAGGTGGTGGGACTCGATCTCAAAGAAATCCAGCACCCGCGAAGTGAAGAAAATGCCTTCGCCCGTGTGCTGTTCCGGCGCGGTGGTGAGCTTGCCCTTGGCCAGTTCCAGGATGGCCTCGCGCGGGTCGTGCAGGCCGAGCGCGCGCTGGATTTTCAGAAAAATGCCTTCCCCTTCATCCGACACAATTACTTCGGAGGCGAGCGCATTGCGCCGCACCTGCACGCGCACTTCGGCAGACCCGGAATGGTCGATGGCGTTGTTGATCATTTCGGTAGCGGCATAGTGCCAGATGTCGCGCACGTTCTCCGGCAGGCGCGCCACGGCAGGCGCGACCAGCTCGCGCCAGACCAGGTCTTCCTGCAGGCCGGCAATGGGGTAGCGCCGGTCGGCTTCCGACAGGATCTTGAGCTTGATGACGCGAGCGCGGGTGGTGCCTTCGGCCTCGATCAGCCCGTCGCGCAGCATGCTCTGCAGGTGGCCGTTGGCGACTTGGCGGGAGACGCCGGTCACTTGGGCAAGGCGGGCACCTACCCGGTGGCCATCCTGGGCGATTAGCGCGAGCGCCTGACGACGGATGGCTTCTTTGTCATTTTCCATAACCATTATTGTAAATAATATATGGATACATTGACAGTTTGAGAAGGGCTTATTGTAAAACTGCTGTTCGGCTCAGAATGCCGAATCGTTCACGTGTAACCAGACTCAGTAAGCCCGATCGCACCTGAAGTCGCAGACACCATATCCAGGTGATTCCATCGCCGAAATGACCCCCTTCCTTCGTCGTATCGCTCTGACCACCCGTCTCCCATGGGGTTAACATGCCCTCAAGGGAGCGGGTATGGGATTGGGCGCCGTGCGGTGGCCGCATGTGGGGTATGCCGTGTTGGGGCTGGCCCTGGCATGGCCGGTACTCGCGCTGGCCGCCTCTGAGAAAGCGGCGCTCGAGCTCATGGTCGAAGACTCCGCCGCCCCCTGGTCGCGGGCCGACGGCAGCGGCTTTGCCAACGACATCGCGCGCGCGGCATTCCGCGCCGAGTCGGTGGAGCTGCGGCTCACGGTGGTGCCATACGCGCGCTGCAAGCGCGCCGTGGCCGCGGGGCGCGTGGCAGGCTGCTTCAACATGTCGCTCGACCCCGTCATCGAGGGCAAGGTGGTGTTCTCCGCGCGGCCGCTGTTCAGCACCTACGCGGTGTACTTCGTCGACCCGCGCCGGCCGCTGCGCGCCAAAAGCGAGGCCGAGCTGGGGCCGGGCACGGTGATCGGCACCGTCATCGGCTATGAATATCCCGTGGCCACGCTGCGCCTGCGCGCCCGCGGCGTGGAATTCGACGAGGCGCGCAGCGAATCCATCAACCTCAAGAAACTCGCCGCCGGGCGGTTGGACGCTGCCATAGTCACGCTGGACCAGGCCAAGACCGCGGCCTTCGTGCTCAAGGAAGCAGGGCTGAGCGGCAAGCTTGTCGAAGCGTTCCGCACGCCGCACTTCGGTGCCTACCTCGGCTTCAGCACAGTGCATCCCCAGGGCGAATGGGCGCGCCAGCGCTTCGACCATGGCTACGCGGCTATCGCCGCCAACGGCGAACTGGCGCGGATTGCGCGCCGCTGGGGCCTGAAACCCGAGGCATCCGCGGCGGGGAAGTAGCGAGCAGGCCAACGCCGCGAGGCGTTCGACAGCGCCGTGAGGCGTTCCACAGCGCCGTGAGGCGTTCCACAACGCCGTGAGGCGTGCCAACATGGTCCTAAGTTTTGACCTCCAGGCGCTGGGTCAGGGTGACGAGCTGCTGGACCGTGGCGGCGCCCATCTTGGACATGACCTGCTGGCGATGCGCCTTCACCGTGCGTTCGGTGGTGCCCAGCTGGAAGGCGATCTGCTTGTTGAGCAGGCCCTTCACCACCAGGGCGCACACCTCCTGCTCGCGCGGCGTGAGCCGGGCGTAGCGCGCCTTGATGTCCGCTTGGCCCTGCTCTTCCACCATGCGTCTGGCGCTGCGCTCCAGGGCGGCGTCGATGGCCTCGAACAGGGCCTTGCCGCCGGCGTGTTTGGCGATCAATTGCTGCGCCTCGCGGCCTCCCTCGGGGTCGGCCCACGTGCGCCGCTGCAGATCCTCGCCGCTCACCGTCTTGGATAGAAAGTCCTCGGCGCCGCCCTTCATGGCCGTTACAGCCGAGGGCACGCTCGGATGCCCGGTAAGAAAGATAATGGGCGGCGTGCCGTGGCGTGACGCCAGCGCCTGCTGCAATTGCAGGCCGCTCATGCCGGGCATGCGCACGTCGAGCAGGATGCAGCCGTGGCCGGTGACGTTGGCGGCGAGGAATTCCTCGGCGCTGGCATAGGCCGCTGTGCGGTAGTGCTTGGCCTCCAGCAGCCGCAGCAGCGACTTGCGGTAGGCGTCGTCGTCGTCGACGACGTGGACAACGGCGTCGGCCGGCGCCGCATTCATGCCGCCAACTCTGTCGCGGCGGCCGCGGCCGGCAGGGAGAAGAAAAAGCACACCCCGCCCCCGGGCTGGTTCTCGGCCTGCAGCTTGCCGCCGTGCTGTTCCACCAGCATCTGCGAGATCCACAACCCCAATCCGGTGCCGCCGGGTTTGGTGGTGTGGAAGGGCGTGAATACCCGCTCTATGTCGCGCGGGTCGATGCCCGGACCATTGTCGCACACCGCGACTTGCGCACCACCGGAAGAGTCCGGTCGGGTGCGGACGAGCACCCGGCCTTCGCGGCCTTCGCCGGCCAGGGCCTCGGAGGCATTGGTCACGAGGTTGAAGATCACCTGCTGGAGCTGCACCCGGTCGGCGTTGACCGCGGGCAGCCCAGGGTCGAGGTCATACTCCACGGTCAACGCTTGATGCTGGAATTGGCCCCTGGCTAGTTCGCACATTTCATGCAATAGCGAGTTGAGGTCGAGCGGGCGCATGCTCACCGGGCGCTTCTCGAACAGGCCGCGGGTGCGGGAAATGATGTCTCCGGCACGGCGCGCCTGCAGACTGATGTCGGCCAGTATTTCCGCCACGGCCGCGCGGTCGGGTTCCTTTTCGGCGATGCGGATTTCCGCCGCCGCGGCATTGTTGATCACGGCGCCCAGCGGCTGGTTGAGCTCGTGGGCGAGGGTGGCCGACAGACTTTGCGCAATGGCCACGCGCCCCATCCGCGCCAGTTCGGCCAGGCGCTGGCGCGCCTCCTCCTCGGCCGCCTCGCGGCGCTTGCGCTCGGCGATGCGCTCGCGATGGAAGCGGTTGATGGCGGCAACCAGCGCGTCCAGTTCATCGCCGCGCTCCTCGCGGGCGATTTCGACTGCGCTGTCGGCGTCGTCCGGGCGAAGCCTGGCCACGCCGTCGGCGATCTCCACCAGGTGGCGGGTGATGGCGTGGTAGATCAGCACGAACAGCACGGCGGCGAGGCCGACGATCTTGACCAGTTCGGATGCGAGCAGCGTGGCCAGGGTGCCGACCAGCGCGGCGCGCACCGCCCCGAAGGACTGCGACACGCGCAACGCGCCGATCTTGCGCGACCCGTCGGGCGCCATCAGGTCCACCGACCAGGTTTCGTTGGACGCGGCGTTGCCCGTCTGGGACGCCGCGGCCACGAGGCCCGTGTCGTCCACCACCTCGGCGTGGACGACGGTGGCGGCCTGGGTGAGGCCGGAGAGCAGCGCCGAGAGGCCCTCGGAGTCGTAGTTCCACAACGCCTGCGAGAGGGCGCGCAGGTTGCGGCTGACGGTGTCGCGGGCTTCGCGGCGCTCGGCCGCCACGCGCGTGTCGCGCTCGTGCACGATCACTAGCGCGCTGGTGATGAGAAAAATCAGCACCGAAGCGGCCACCATGCGCGCCAGCGTGCGGACGGTGATGGAGGAACGCTGCACGGGATGCTCGGCTGTGATGGAGCCCATGGACACTCAAGGCCTTGAAGAGATTGTGGGCATTTTGTACCGATTCCGGCCCGGGTGCCACCTGTACCAAAGGACAATATTCCGGTTGGCCCGGCGCCCCTACCATCCGCTGCGTCGCCGAGGTTCCTCGGTTGCCCACGGGAAACGACCATGCAGTTCGAGCGCCACCTCTATCCGCAGTTGGCCCCGCAGCCGGCCGAGGCCGCGCATGCGGGCGCCGCCGCCCGCCTGGCGGGGCGCTGCCCGGCGTGCGGCTTTCGCGCCTTGGGGCTGTCCGGCGAGGCAGCCCCCGCCGAAGCGCCCGGGCTTCACACCCGCCGGCGGCTGAAGCGGGGCGAAATGCTGTGCCGCGAAGGGGAGTCGCTCGAGTTCATTTACGCCGCGCGCCACGGCTTTTTCAAGAGCGTGCTGCCGCTGCCGGACGGGCGCGAACAGGTGGCCGGCTTTTTCATGACCGGAGAGTTGATGGGCGTGGATGCGGTCGCCGACTCGCGGCACCAGGCCGGCATCGTCGCGCTGGAAGATTCCGAGGTCTGCGCCATCCCCCTGCCGCCGCTGCTGGACTTCGATGGCCTGGCACAGCGCCAGATATGCAAGGCCATGGGCGGGGAGCTGGCGCGCATGCACCGCCTCCTGGCCATGCTCGGCTCCATGCGTGCCGAACAGCGGCTGGCCGCATTCATCCTCGACTTGTCGCGCCGCTTTGCCGAGCGCGGCTACTCGGCGGCGGAATTCAACCTGCGCATGACGCGCGAGGAAATCGGCAGCTACCTGGGCCTTACGCTGCAGACCGTGAGCCTGGACATGTCGCGATTCGCGCGCGCCGGCCTCATCGCCGTGCGCCACCGCAACCTGCGCATCCTGGACACCGCAGGCCTGCAACGCGTGGCGGACGGCCAGCGGCTGCAGTCGGCCTAGACCTGGCCCCGGGGCCCGTGGAGGCGCGGCCCTAGTCTTCGGCCCTTTCCGCGCCGAGCGCCCGATCGAGCAGCTCCACGCGGCGCGCAACCTGCGCCGCCAATTGCTTGGCCACGTGCTGCGAGCGCAGCGCGGCCAGCGCGTCTTCGAGCGCGTTCTCCAGGCGCTGCGCCCGATCGACTTTGGCCGTGGCGCCCGTCGGGCCGCAATCCTTTCCATCGGCCATGGACTGCAGCACTTCGTAACTGTTCATCAGGCGGCGGCCGGCGTAGCCCATGAGGTACTCGATGCGCTGCATCTCGGCGCGCACTTGTTCCGCCTGGTCGGCATGGATTTCCTTCATGCGCAAAAGCGGTTTCTGCTGCGGCTGATCGAGGGGCATGGCGGTCCTTCCAGAGGGTCGTAAACGAGGTGCAATGAAGCGCAAGGCGGGGGTCTGGGCCGCAAGGCTTGCGCTGCTGCTACATCGGCCCGGCGGCCTTTCGCTCAAGCGCCATCGCGACCACATTCAAGCCAGCCGAAACGCGAGCCCTGCTCGGGCCGGAGGCCGCGGCTTTCCCCCAGCATGTTCAAGATGGATTGAAAAAAGCCGCGGCCGCGCGCCGATATGCACTTGCCCGGTCGTGCACAGCGCGCCGGTACTCCACCATTTACGCCTCGAAAGGAGGGACCATGAAGAACCTGAAAATCGGCATGCGCCTGGGCATTGGATTTGCCACCGTGCTCGTCCTGCTCGTTGTCATCGCGGCCATCGGCTTCGTCAGCGTGGGGCGCGTCCACCACGGCCTGGAAACCGTTTACGAGAACCGCACCCTGCCGCTGGCGGCCATGAGCACGGTCGACCGGCTGCTGATCCGCAACCGTCTGCTGGTCATGGACATGATGCTCCATCCCGCGCCGGCCAATATCGAAAAGCGCGACACCGAGTTCCGCGCCAACCTGGACAAGCTGCAGGCGGCCTGGGACGTGGAGGCCAAGTCCGAGTTGACCGACGATGAGAAGAAGCTGGTGGCCGAATACGAAGCCGAGCGCCCCGCCTACCTCAAGGAGGGCCTGAATGCGGCGCGCGAGCGCATCAAGGCCAATGACCTGAAGGGCGCGTTGGCAGTGTACATGGACAAGATTTCTCCCCTCTACCCCAAGGTGGCCGAGCCGGTGCAGAAGCTGGTGCAGATCCAGGTGGACGTGGCCAAGAGCGAATACGAGTCCGCCAACAAGCTGAAGTCCACGGTCACCCTGCTCATGCTGGCGTTCTCGGCCGTGGCGCTGGTGCTGGGTATGCTGCTGGCGTGGGTGATCACCCGCTCGGTGACCAAGCCCATTGCCGAGGCCATGGGCGCGGCGCAGGCTCTGTCCAAAGGCGACCTGTGCATCCCGGCAGGCGAGCGCAGCAAGGACGAGGCCGGCAGGCTGCTAGCCGCCATCGACGGCACCGTGGGCCAGTTGAAGACCATCGTGGGCGGCATCAAGGAATCCAGCGACAGCATCGCCACGGCGTGCAGCCAGATCGCCGCCGGCAATGCCGACCTGTCGCAGCGCACCGAGGAGCAGGCCGCCTCGCTGGAAGAGACGGCCTCCTCCATGGAGGAGATAACCGGCGCGGTGAAGCAGAACGCCGAAAACGCGCGCCAGGCCAGCCAGTTGGCCATAAGCGCCTCGGAAGTGGCCAACAAGGGCAGCGCCGTGGTGCGGCAGGTGGTCGAAACCATGGACGGCATCACCGATTCGTCCAAGCGCATTTCCGACATCATCGGCACCATCGACGGCATCGCCTTCCAGACCAACATCCTGGCGCTGAACGCCGCCGTCGAGGCGGCGCGCGCCGGCGAGCAGGGCCGCGGCTTCGCGGTCGTGGCCACCGAAGTCCGCAACCTCGCCCAGCGCAGCGGCGCGGCGGCCAAGGAGATCAAGGGCCTGATCACCGATTCGGTGGGCAAGGTGGAAGAGGGCTCGCGCCAGGTGGACGAGGCCGGCCAGACCATGGGCGAGATCATGACTTCGGTGAAGCGCGTCACCGACATCATGGCCGAGATCGCCGCCGCGTCGCAGGAGCAAAGCTCGGGCATCGAGCAGGTGAACAAGGCCATCGCGCAGATGGACGAGGTCACGCAGCAGAACGCGGCGCTGGTGGAGCAGGCGGCCGCGGCCGCTGAGTCCATGCAGGAGCAGGCACAGCGCCTCAGCCAGGCCGTGGCCATTTTCCGGCTGGAAGACGGCGTATCCCGGGCTGCCGAGGCGGCGTTTGTTCCGGCTGCGCCGCAGCCGGCAGAGCGCCGGTCGCCCGCCCGCGCCGCCAATGTCTCCCGCCTGCCGCGAAGGGCCGATGCAGCCCAGGACCCCTCGGCGCACGCCGAGCCCGCTTCCGCCCGCGCGCGCAAGGTGGCCGGCGGCGACGATGCCTGGGAGGAATTCTAGGCCGAGGGTCGGAGGGCCCGACGGACGTCCGGCGGGACCCTCCTTGGCCTAGGCGGCGAGCGCCACGGGGGACAGGTGTCTCTCCGGGCGCTCGCCGCTTTGGGCCGCCTGCAAGTGGACATTCAGCGGGGCCTTCAGCGTGAAGCGGAAGGTGGCACCCTGTCCGGGCGCCGATTCGGCCCAGATGCGGCCACCGTGGCGCTGCACCAGGCGCCATACCGTGGCAAGCCCGATCCCGGTGCCTTCGAACTCGCCGGCGCTGTGCAGGCGCTGGAAGGGCTGGAACAGCCGCTCGGCGAAGCGCGGGTCGAAGCCCACGCCATTGTCACGCAGGTAGAACACCTGCTCGCCGTCCCGCTCCTCGGCGCCGAATTCGATGCGCGTGTCGTCCTGCCGGGATGTGTACTTCCAGGCATTGCGGATCAGGTTGTCCATCACCGCGCGCATGGCCACGGGGTCCGCCTGGGCGCGAAGGCCGTCCTGGATGTGCCAGTCCACCCGCCGCTGCGGCGCGGACTGGGTGAGTTCGGCGCGCAGGTCGTTGGCCAGCGCGCTGAGGTCGACCCTGCCAGCGTGCATTTCCGCGCGCGTCTGGCGCGCCAGACGCAGCATGCCCTCGACCATGTGGTTCATGCGTTCGCAGGCGCTGCGGATGCGGCCCATGTAGCGCTGCGCCGACTCGGTCATGCCGCCCAACTCTTCCTCGAGCAGGCCGGCGTAGCCGTCGATCTGGCGCACCGGCGCGCGCAGGTCGTGCGAGATGGAATAGCAGAAGGCGTCCAGGTCCTGCGTGCGTTCGGCCACCTGCCTTTCCAGGTTGGCGTTCAGGTTCTCCAGGGCGCGTTGCGCCGTGCGCAGTTCGGTGACGTCATAGAGCACGAACACGTAGTGCTCGCTGCCCTCCAGTTGAATGGGGCTGGCGTTGACGGCGAACATGGCCCGTTCCCTGCCCTGGCGGGTGTACTCCATCTCGTGCCCTATCACGCGCTCGCCGGCCTTGAGTCTTTCGTACATGGCCTGACGCAGCGCGGGGTC
This sequence comes from Burkholderiales bacterium, assembly GCA_035571675.1. GTDB lineage: Bacteria > Pseudomonadota > Gammaproteobacteria > Burkholderiales > SG8-39 > CAIYPG01. The sequence goes on from DATNCF010000194.1 coordinate 18,481, forward strand.
GGCCACCAGGTCGATCTGGGCCGCGGTCTTGCCCACCATCTGCCCGGCGGGCAGACCGGCCAGCTCCTGAGCGGCGCGGTTGAAGATCTCGAGTTCCCCGCTGGGCGCCTTGCAGATGATGAGCGGAATGGGCGCGGTGGCCACGATCTCGCGGAGGTTCTGCTCGGCCATGGCCTGCCGGCGCTGGTTGCGCTGGCAGGCCACGAAAATGAAACTCGCGACCACCAGCAGCGCAAACAGGGGGGTTGCGATCATGTTGCGCAGCTCTCCGTCCCAGAGCTGGCGTCCCGTCACCACGAAAGCGGTCTGGGCGGCATAGGCAAGCGCCGCCACCCCGAAGCCGAGCTGGCGGGTGTGCTGGTAGTTTTTCCACAGGCACCACACCGACAGCATCGATATCAAAGGCATGATGGCGTAGAAAATCGGGTAGGCCATGTCCTCCTGCGCGACGCAAACGATGGTGGCCGCGCCAAATACTCCGGCGAGCGTGAGGCCGGCCGGCCGCAAGGAGATTCGCCGTTTGGGCAGCAGGTCGATCGCGCCGACGAGGATGAGACTCAGTCCAAGCGAGGCGGCGATCATTTCCCCGAAGCGCATGTAGAGATCGGTCTCGCCCCAATAGTGCAGGACCCAGCGCAGTGAGAGCGCGGCGGCAGCCAGCCCCCAGAACAGCAGATAGCGGTCGCGGCGCGTGATGCCGTACAGCGTGAGCGCGGCGACGGCGCCCAGCGCGTGCACGCTTGCGCCGACGATGACGGTTTGCAGAACGGGGTCGATACTGCCATTCATGGCGGGGGCTCCAGTGCGCACCCCGGTGTTGTCCCCGCTTCGGATGCATTGATAAGCGAGGTGAAGAGTAGGGGCGGTCCCCGCCGGGGCCAATTGTCCTTTGGTACAGGAAAGCGGCGGCGGCCTGATTTGTGAGGGCTCGCCAACCGCGGCGGCGCTAGAGCGCCTTGCCCTGGCCGCCGATGATTTCCGCGGCCAGGTCGTGCAGCTTCTGGCGCCGGTCGCGCGCCGCCTTGCGCAGGCGCTCGAAGGCCGGGTCGCGGCCCAGATGCAGGCGCTCCATGATGATGCCGATGGCGATGCTGATGTCGCGGCTCTGGTTGAGCGCTTTTGCCAGGCCCGCCTCCGAGGCGGCCAGGCGCCGCAGGTCGGCCGACCGCTCCAGCGCCGTCTTTATTTCCGGCAGCATCTGCTTCACGTCCAGGGGTTTTACAAGATAGCCGATGGCGCCGGCGGCGTTGGCTTCCGCGACCACCTGCTCGTTGCTGAACGAGGACAGCACGACGAAGGGCATGCCGGTTTCTTCATGGATGCGGCGCGCCGCCGCGATGCCGCTGATGCCGGGCAGGCGCACGTCGACGATGGCGAGGTCGAAATGGCCGGCCAGGCCGAGTTCGATGGCCTCCTCGCCGGAGTGCGCTCCGGCCACGGCGTAGCCGGCCTGCTCCAGCCCGCGGGTCAGCGCGGCGAGGATGATTTCATCGTCCTCCGCAATCAGCACGCTGCCGCGCCGCTCCGTCGTGGCGCCTGCCCGGCCGCTGTTGTCGATCGACGTGCCTTGCATACGTTTCCCCGGCCAACTTTTGATGGAACAACAATACGGCCAGCGCAGTGGTGCAAACACACCCGGCGCTGACGTCTCCGACCTATCTTGCTGGCGGGGGCTGGGCCATTCACGATAAGAAGCCCCAGGATGTTAATCAGCGTTAAGCCCTTTGGCAATTGTTATGGCGGTCTCCTCCTGCCGGATGAACGAGCGGGGGCCGGCCTGCCGACGCCGGCGAGGCAGCAGGCCTGGCCGGACTTCAACCTGTCCGAATAGCCGGCGTTTTCGGCCATTAATCCGGCCTAAGGATTCCGTCTCCCCTTCCGATAATGGCCACAAGCGCTGGAACTGGCCATTGCCCGTCCAGCCGCAGACAGAAGGCCCCAACCCCGCCTTGCAAGTGGTGGTCCGATGCCCGCTCCCAAAGCCGGTCCGGACCGAGTGAAGAACCGAACCACGGGATTGCGCGGGGGAAACACCCCCCTTGCCCGCCGCGAACGCCAGCGTTCGCCGCGGCGCCGTCTTCCCCGCGTTCGCACACGACCGGCCAGGCCGGGGGGGAGATCTGCATGCGCAAAGTATTGCGGGCCGTCAACGGCGCGGGATTGCCGCAACGTGCCACGGGCACCTCGGGCGGCGTCGAGCGCGCCGCCCAGCGGTTCATCGAGGTCGCCGGCGGCGGCGGCCGCTATCAAGTGGCCGTCTGGGTGAAGGGCGGCCGGAGCGTATCCCGTCCCCGTCTTTCCGATTTCCTAACTCATGGCGTTTTAGGCCGCCCGCCGGATCAAGCCGCATCGGCGCCCGTCGATATGAGCGGAACAACGATGCCGTTGGGCAAGGAGTGAACCGTGGCGAACGAAATGAAATTCCTGGTGGTGGACGACTTCGAGACCATGCGCCGCGTGGTGCGAAACCTGCTCAAGGAACTGGGCTACACCAACGTGCACGAAGCCAAGGATGGGGCCGAGGCGCTGGAGAAGCTGCGCTCGGGCGGCGATTTCGAGTTCGTCATATCAGACTGGAACATGCCCACCATGGACGGCATGTCCATGCTGAAGACCATCCGCGCCGACGCGGCCCTGTCGAAACTGCCGGTGCTCATGGTCACCGCCGAAGCCACCAAGGACAACATCATCACCGCGGCCCAGGCGGGCGCCAGCGGCTACGTGGTCAAGCCCTTCACCGCCGCCACGCTGCAGGAAAAGCTGGGCAAGGCCATCGAGAAAATGAAAGCGGCATGAGCACGAACCCCGCAGCGCGCGGCGCCCCGCCTGCGGCCGGGGAAGGCCGCGCCGACGAGGAGCGCCTGCTCGAGCGCATCGGCATGCTTACGCGCGCCGTGCACGAGGGCTTGCGCGACCTGCGCGTCGAGGCGCTCATCGGCCGCGCGGCCGAGGCTATCCCCGACGCCCGCGACCGCCTGGCCTACGTGTCGCGCATGACCGAGCAGGCCGCCGGGCGGGTGCTGAACGCCGCCGATGTGGCCGGGCCGCTGCAGGACGGCGTGCGCTCGGGCGCCGAGCGCATGCAGGCCGAGTGGCGCGCGCTGCTGGCCGCGCCGGCGGGCGGCGAAGAACTGCGCGGCCTTGGCGAGCGCACGCTCGTGTACCTGTCCGAAGTGTGCGTCGCCACCACCGGCACCAAGGCGCAGCTGACCGAGATCGTCCTGGCGCAGGAGTTCCAGGACCTCACCGGCCAGGTGCTGGAAAAGCTTTCGCAACTGGTGCGCGGCATGGAGGAGCAGTTGATGGAACTGCTCGCCGACTACGGCAAGCTGCCGGCCGCGGCGGACGCCGGGCACGGCGGGCTGCACGGGCCGCAAGTGGCCGTGCGGCCGCGCGCCGACGTGATGGCTGGCCAGGACCAGGTCGATGACCTGCTCGCCAGCCTTGGACTGTGAGCCAGACATGGACCCGATCGAACAGGCGTCGGACTCCCCCCTGGGCCGCATCGCGCTGGTGTTCCAGGCCAACAACCGGGAATGCGCCCGGCAGTTGTCGGCCGCGGATGCCGACCTCGAGCGCCTGCAAGGCTTGCTGGACGAGGCCATGAACAGGATGTCATCGGCGTTCCGGCGCGTGTCGCATGCGCTGGACGACGGCGAAGTCCACACGCTGGTGGTGAACCTGCAATACCAGGACATCTGCGGGCAACTGGTCGCCTCGCTGCGCCAGCGCTTGGCCGGCACCGAGGCCCTGGTCGGCGGACTGAACATTCCCTTTGCCGCGGCCATGGCAGCGGGGCGCAACCTCGCCGACCCGCCGCTGAGCGGGCAGACGGCGCAATGGGATGCCGGACTGGCGGAGGCCGCGCGCGGCCAGCCCGCCTGCCCGGTTGCGCAGGAACACCCGGGCTGCGGCCCGGTGGAACTGTTTTGAGAAGGGAAACAGCGATGGCGTCAATCACGGTTTTGGCGGTGGACGATTCGGCCTCCATGCGCAGCATGGTGTCCTTCACCCTCAAGGGCGCGGGATACCAGGTGGTGGAGGCCGTGGACGGGCAGGACGGCCTGGACAAGGCGCGCGACCGCCGGGTGGACCTGGTGCTGACCGACCAGAACATGCCGCGCATGGACGGGCTGACCCTGATCCGGTCGCTGCGCGGCACGCCCGGATACCAGGGCGTGCCCATCCTCATGCTCACCACCGAGTCCAGCCAGGAGATGAAGGCCAAGGGCAAGGCCGCCGGCGCGACGGGATGGCTGGTCAAGCCCTTCGATCCCAAGCAGCTGGTGTCGGTGGTCCGCAAGGTCGTGGGCTAGCGGAGAACGGTCGGGACCAGGGGAAACAGATGGCACAGAACAGTGGACAGAACGACGGCGACATGGCGCAGTTCCACGCCATGTTCTTCGACGAGGCGGCCGAGCACCTGGAGCGCATGGAGGCGCTGCTGCTGGAGCTGGACATCGAGCGCGCCGACAGCGAGCAGTTAAACGCGATTTTCCGCGCCGCGCATTCCATCAAGGGCGGCGCGGGCACGTTCGGCTTCCGCGACATCGCCGATCTCACCCACGAGATGGAGACGGTGTTCGACCGCATCCGCAAGGGCGAGATGCCCCTGTCGCCCGAGCTGGTGAACGCGTTTCTCACCTCGGGGGACATGCTGAAGGCGCTGCTCGCGCACAGCCGCGGCGACGGCGACGCCGTGGCGGCGGAGGAGGTGGATGCGCTGTGCGCGCGGCTGCGCGCCTTCCTCGAAGACGGCTCGGGCACGGCGTCCGCGGCCCAGCGCCATGCGCTCGAGCTGATTTTCGGGCCCTTCGACGCGCGCTTCAGCAGCAAGGACGTGGACGCGGCGCTGTCCGACCTGGCGGACTTCGGCGTCATGCAGGAACTGCCCCAGGACCCGCCGAAGAAGGGCGGCAGGAAAAAAGCCGTTGAACGGCGCTTTCGCATCCTCACCGAGGTCAGCCAGTCCGACATGGTGGACGCGCTGGGCTTTATGCTGCCCACCGACAAGGTGAAGGTGAACGCGCTCGAACCGGGCGCCGGGTCGGCCGGCGCGCAATTGGTTTCCGGAGGGGCCGGCGACGCCGGGGAAACGCAGGCCGACGGCGCGGAATCGTTCGGCCTGTTCGTGGATGCGGCCACGCTACCGGCCAACCGGGCGGCCGCGGCGAAGGGAGCGCAGGACGCCGCGGCCGGCGCGCCGGCCAAGGCCGGCGTGACGCCGCTGCGCCGCGACGCCAAACCCGCCACGGGCGCGGGCGCGTCCGCCGACGCGGCCTCTATCCGGGTCAGCGTGCAGAAGGTGGACCAGCTCATCAATCTGGTGGGCGAACTGGTCATCACCCAGGCCATGCTGGCGCAGACCGCTTCCACCGCCGACCCGGTGCTGTACGAGACGCTGTTCAACGGCCTGGCGCAATTGCAGCGCAACTCCCGCGATCTGCAGGAAGCGGCCATGTCCATCCGCATGCTGCCCATGTCCTTCGTGTTCAGCCGCTTTCCGCGCGTGGTGCACGACGTGGCCGCCAAGCTCGGCAAGGAAGTGGAACTGCGCACCGTGGGCGAGGGCACGGAACTGGACAAGGGTCTGATCGAGCGCATCACCGACCCGCTCACCCACCTGGTGAGGAACAGCCTGGACCATGGCCTGGAATCGCCGGACGAGCGCGAGGCCGCCGGCAAGCCGAGAAAGGGCGCCATCACGCTGCGCGCCTATCACCAGGGCGGCGCCATCGTCATCGAAGTGAGCGACGACGGCCGCGGGCTGTCGCGCGAGAAAATCCTGGCCAAGGCGCGCGAGCGCGGCATGGCGGTGTCGGACGGCATGAGCGACGCCGAGGTGTGGGCGCTCATTTTCGAGGCCGGCTTTTCCACCGCCGAGCAGGTCACCGACGTCTCGGGCCGCGGCGTGGGCATGGACGTGGTGCGGCGGAACATCCAGGAGATGGGCGGCCGGGTGGAGATCGA
>DATNCF010000195.1:0-8532 GCA_035571675.1 Burkholderiales bacterium
GCGCCTTCGGCTGTGCATTGACCACCTGGGCGCCGTCGGACCCGATCCCAAGGAAGCGACCTTTGCATACATTCCCGAACTGTTGGGACTGGCGCGCTTTCCCAACCTTGCCGTCAAGGCATCGGCGTTGCCTAATTGCAGTACCGATGATTATCCGTTCCCCAGCTTGCACGAACCGCTGCGGCAGGTATACGACGCCTTCGGTCCGCAGCGGGTTTTCTGGGGTTCAGACCTGACGCGATTGCGCTGTCCCTATCGCGAGCTGGTGACGATGTTTACCGAGGGATTACCGTGGTTGAAGGGCAGTGAACTGGAGTGGGTGATGGGGCGGGGAGTATGCGAGTGGTTTGGGTGGAAGACCAGTTGAGGATTACAGCTTCACGAGGCTCCCCGCTCCGCGGGGAGGGTGTCAAAGCCCGATCGAGCTCCGTTGCTTAAGTCGGAGCCCGTTTTAACGCCTTCCCGCGGAGTGGGAAGTCGTCTGCTGACGAATACTCGTTAGGCCGCCCGCTCAAATATCGCGGCCAGCCCTTGTCCTCCGCCAACACACATCGTCTCCAGGCCAAATTTCGCCTTCCGCCGCTGCATTTCGTACAGCATGGAAGTCAGTATGCGGACACCGGTAGCAGCAATCGGATGCCCCAGTGAAATCCCCGACCCATTAACATTCAGCTTGTCCGGATCGTTCCAGCCCCAGCCCTTCAACACGCCCAGCACCTGGCAGGCAAACGCCTCGTTCAACTCCACCAGGTCGATTTCCTTCCAGTTGAAGCCGGTCTTGGCGAACAGCTTTTTCACCGCGGGCACGGGCCCCAGGCCCATGGTAACGGGGTTGCAGCCGGCGGCCGCCCAGCCCACGAGGTAGCCCATGGGGTCGAGTTTCAATTCTTTCAGTTTGTCCTCGGCCACGACGAGACAACACGCCGCGGCGTCGTTCTGCTGGCTGGCATTGCCGGCGGTGACGATGCCGCCCTTCATGACCGGGCGCAGCTTGGCCAGGGTCTCCATGCTGGCGTCGGTACGGTAGCCCTCGTCCTGGGCGAACACCTTGGGGTCGCCCTTGGCCTGCGGCACTTCGATGGGCAGCAGCTCGTCCTTGAAGGTGCCGTTCTTCCACGCCGCGGTGGCGCGCTGGTGGCTGCGCACGGCGTAGGCGTCGGCTTCCTCCCGGGTGATGTTGCACTCCTTGGCCACATTCTCGGCGGTCTCGATCATGCCGCCGGGCAAGGCGCCGAAGCGCCAGTCGGGCTGCGAGCGCTCACGGCCGCGCTGGATGCGGTCGTGCATGGTCACCGAGCCCGAGCGCTTGCCCCAGCGCAGGTCGGTGGTGTAGTACTCGGCGTTGCTCATGCTCTCGACGCCGCCCGCCAGCACCACGTCGGCCGCGCCGGTCTGCACCATCATGGCGGCGTTCAGCACGGCCTGCAGGCCGCTGCCGCAGCGGCGGTCGAGCTGGTAGCCGGGAATCTCGATGGGCAGGTCGGCTTCGAGCACGGCGTAGCGGCCGATGCACGGGGCTTCGGTGTTGGCGTAGGCCTGAGCGATGACGGCGTCGTCGATGCGCAGGGGATCGAGCCCGGTGCGGCGCAACACTTCCTTGATCGTGGCCGCGGCCATTTTTTCGACCGGCACAGGACGGAGAGTGCCGCCGTAGGTGCCGACGGCAGTGCGAACAGGGGCCACAATGGCAGCGCGTCTCATGAACGTAACTCCTCAGAAAAAATAGAGCTGCTGAAAGGGTTTGAAGCGGGGATAGACGGAATGATACCGCTTACCAGAATGCAATGCTCTCTCTGGTAAGCTTCCCGAGCAGTTTCTGCCTGCTGATCGGCTCGCCCTCTCCCCGGCGTTCTCCCCCGGGAGAGGGAGGCTACGGAGCGGGTTTTTAGCCCCTCTGCCTGGGAGAGGGGTTGGGGAGAGGGAACACCACAAAGCGAACTTCAAAAGAATATTCCGATGCCTCAAGAAATTACCCTCGAAAAGCTCAACCTTTCTGATTACATCCGCCCCGGCGACACCGTCATGTGGGGCCAATCGGTTGCCGAGCCTGTCCCCCTCACAAAACTGTTAATGGAACAGCGCCGATCGGTCGGCGGCAAGTTCAATGTCTTCCTGGGAGCAACCTACTCCGACGCCATCAAGCCGGAACACGGCGATTGCATCAACTTCTCGGCTTATCCCGGTGCGGGAATCAACCGCCTCCTCGCAAAATCGGGCGTACTCGACATTTATCCGCTGCACTACTCGCAGCTCACCGAAGCCATCCGCAGCGGCAAGCTCGCCATCGATGTTCTGATACTGCAGCTCGCGCCCAAAAACAAGGATGGCCGCTACAGCCTGTCCATGGCCTACGAGTACCTCGTGCCCGCCCTTAGCCGGGCGCGCACGGTCATCGCCGAGGTCAACGACCAGGCGCCCTGGACGCACGGCGATCGCTCGCTGTCCGATGAAGACATCGACGTGCTGATCCCCACCTCCCGCCCACCCATCGACATGCCGCCGGGCAAAGCGGGCGAGCTGGAAATCGCGGTGGCGCGCAATGTGGCCGCGCTGGTGGAAGACGGCTCGACCCTGCAGTTCGGCATCGGCGCTCTCCCGGAAGCCATCCTCGCGCAACTGGCGGACCGGCGCGACCTGGGCGTGCACTCGGGCGCCGTGGGCGACCAGGTGGCGGTGCTGTCCGAGGCCGGCGTCATCACCAATGCGCGCAAGAACATCGACCGCGGCGTGAGCATTGTGGGCGCCATGTTCGGCGGCAAGCGCCTGCGCGATTTCAGCCACAACAATCCGAGCATGCAGTTCCGTTCCAGCGCCTACACCCACGATGCCAACGTGCTGGCCAGCATCGAGCGCTTCGTGTCGCTGAACGCCGCCATTGAAGTCGACCTCACCGGCCAGATCAACGCCGAGGTCGCGGCGGGAAGTTATGTGGGCGCGGTAGGCGGCGCCATCGACTTTGCGCGCGGGGCGCACCGCTCCTGGGGCGGGCTGCCCATCATGGCGCTCGCTTCGGTGCTGGGCTCGGGCGAGAAAATGGCCACGCGCATCGTCGCCAAGCTGAACGGTCCGGTGAGCACGCCGCGCGCCGACGCCGGCCTGGTGGTCACCGAGCATGGCGTGGCCGACCTGCGCGGCCTGCCGCTGCGCGAGCGCGCCCGGCGCATGGTGGACATCGCCCATCCGCAATTCCGCGAGGCGCTGGAGCGCGCCGCGCACGATGTGCTGAAGGGCTGATCGGGAAAACCGCGCGCCGGATGGCAGCGGCCGCGCAATGCCGCTACCATGTGGCTTGAGCGGACCGGCACCGGAATCCGCGGCAGTGCGAGCACGGCGGACCGGCTTCAAGGAGGAGGCGATGTCCCAGGCAGGCATGTTCCAGAACAAATCCGTGCTGGTGACGGGCGGCGCCTCGGGCATGGGCCGCTCGGCGGCCAGGCGCTTCGCTGCCGAGGGCGCGCGGGTGTGCATCGCCGACAAGGACCTGGCCGGCGCAAAGAACACCGCCGAGGCCATCGCGGCCCAAGGCGGCCAGGCCTTCGCCTGCGCGGTCGACATCGTCCGCCCCGAGGACAACGACCACATGGTGGACGAAGCGGTCAAGCGCCATGGCGGCCTGGACGTGGCCTTCCTCAACGCCGGCTACTATCTGCGCATGGACGCGCTGGAAGGCGACATCGCCGATTTCGACACCATCATCGCCATCAACCTGCGCGGCTGCTACCTGGGCTTGCGCAGCGTGGCGCGGCGCATCAACCGCGGCGGGTCCATCGTGGTCACCGCCTCCATCGGCGGCCTTTCACCGGTGGCGCTCAGCCCGGCCTACTCGGCCGCCAAGCACGGCGTGGTGGGGCTGGTGCGCTCGCTCACCGAGGATTTTGCCAGGCGCGGCGTGCGCATCAACGCCGTCTGCCCCGGCGGCGTGTACACGCCCATGACGGGCTCGACGCTGCCCGACCTCGACGCGCCGCCCGACCAGCTTCCGGTGCAGCCCTACCAGGACCGCATCTACCCGGCGCACATTGCCGAGAGCGTGCTGTTCCTGGCCAGCGGCCGCGCCGCCGGCATCACCGGGACCTGCATGGTGGTGGACAACGGCCAGATGGCGGGCAGCCCGCGGCCTCGGGATACGCAACCAACCTGATCTGGACTCGTATGACTGTCGCAGCCAACCTGCCGCGCTCCGCCAAAGACCTGCTCGCGGGCAAGACCGCCGTCGTGACGGCGGCCGCCGGCGCCGGCATCGGCTTCGCCGCGGCGCGGCGCTGCGCCGAGCAGGGCGCGCGCGTGCTGCTGTCGGACAAGCACGAGGGGCGCCTCGCCCGCGCCGTGGACGAATTCGCGCAGCTCACCGGCAGCACGCCGCCTGCGAAGCTGTGCGACGTGACCGTGGAAGCCGACGTGCAGGCCCTGTTCGATTTCGCCGAGCGGGAATTGGGGCGCATCGACGTGCTCGTGAACAACGCCGGCCTCGGAGGCGAGCGCGCCATTGTCGACATGGCCGACGATGAGTGGCTGCGCATCATGGACGTCAACCTCACCGGCACCTTCCGCTGCCTGCGCGCGGCGCTGAAACGCATGTACGCGGCCAGGTCGGGCGCCATCGTGAACCTCTCGTCGGTGCTGGGCTGGCGCGCCCAGGCCGGCCAGGCGCACTACGCCGCCTCCAAGGCCGGCATCATGGCGCTGACGCGCTGCGCGGCGGTGGAAGCGGCCCCCTACAACGTGCGCATCAACGCCGTCGCCCCCAGCCTCGCCCTGCATCCGCACCTCGCCAAGTCGAGCAGCAACTCCCTCATCGACTCGCTGGTGAAAAAGGAAGTATTCGGCCGAGCGGCCGACCCACTGGAGGTAGCGGACGTGATTGTGTTCCTCGCCAGCGACCTGGCCTCCTACATGACCGGAGAAGTGGTTTCCATCAGTTCGCAGCATCCATAAACAGTAATTTGGTGATTCTTTTTCGCAGGAAAAGGCGGCACCGGTCGTAGAGCATGGCACGGATAACCCCCTCCGCGAAGCGGAGGTCCTCGTAAAAAGCTTCTTGGATCTAAAGCGAGCGCCGTAAATGAGCGAACCCATTATTACCGTCGATCAGCCCACCGTCGACAAATACATGTCCGCCGGCTTCTGGCGCAACGAAACGCTCACCGACACCATCCGCCTCAACGCCAGGGCCAACCCCAACGGCGTGGCCTACAAGGAAGGCGACAGCGTGCTCACCTGGGCGCGCTACGACGAACTGTCCGACCGCTTGGCCGGCGACCTCATGGCGGCCGGCCTGCCGCGCGGCGGCCACGCCGCCGTGCTCCTCCCCGACGGGCCGGGCGTGCACGTGGTGTTCGAGGCCAGCGCCAAGGCCGGTCTTGTGCTGGCCGGCATCGGCCCGCGCGCCGGCGACCGCGAAATCGAGCACCTGCTGCGCAAGTCGCGCGCCACGGCCTTCATCACCGAGGCCGAGCACCACGGCCGGTCCACGGCCGAACTGGTGGGGCAACTGCGCGCCGCCGGCGTGCCCATTGCCGCGCACATCGTCGTCAACCGCATGGGCGAGGGGCCGGGCAGCGGCGGCCGCCCGCTGGACGAGATCGAGAGCCGCCGCCTGGGGCCCAACGACCTGTGGCTGCTCAACTCCACCTCGGGCACCACCGGCCTGCCCAAGTGCGTGATGCAGTTCCAGAACCGCTGGTGGTATTTCCACAAGCTGGCGGTGGAGGCGGGCGGCCTGAACGCGGCCGACCGCTTTCTCGGCCTGGTGCCCGCGCCTTACGGCTTCGGCCTGTGGACGGCGCATTTCTCGCCGGCCTTCCTCGGCGCCGCCACCATCGTGCAGGCGCGCTTCAATGCCGAGGAGGCGCTGGACATAATCGAGCGCGAGCAGCCCACGGTGATCGCCTGCGTGAGCACGCAGTTCGTCATGATGCTCAACGCCCAGGCCCAGCGCCGCCGCAACCTGCGCTCGCTGCGCGTCATGTTCACCGGCGGCGAGGCCGTGCCCTACGAGCGCGCCGCCGAGTTCGAGAACGAAACCGGCGCCAAGGTACTGCAGTTCTACGGCTCCAATGAGACCGGGGCGCTGTCGCGCACCACGCTCACCGACAACCGCGACAATCGCCTCCGCACCTGCGGCCGAGTCATTCCCGACCTGCACGTGCGCCTGCTGGACGACGACGGCCACGACGTCCCGGCCGGCCACCCCGGCCAGCCGGCGTGCAAGGGCGCGGTCACCTGCATGGGCTATTTCGAGGACGACAAGGCCAACGCCGAGCTGTTCACCGCCGACCGCTGGATGACCACCGGCGACATCGCCACCGTCGATGCCGACGGCTATCTGCGCCTTGCCGGCCGCAAGGCCGACTTCATCATTCGGGGCGGCAAGAACATCAGCGCCGTGGCCGTGGAGGAGGCCGTGGCAACCTATCCCGGCGTGGCGCAGGCCGCGGCCGTTTCCATGCCAGACAAGGTGTTCGGCGAGCGGGTGTGCTGCTACGTGGTGATGAAGAACGGCGGCACGATCACCCTGGAGCAACTGGCCGCCCACCTGGGCGGGCGGGGCATTTCCAAGGAGAATTTCCCCGAACGGCTGGTGTTCGTGGACGCGCTGCCCATATCGTCGGGCGGCAAGATCGCCAAGGGGGAGTTGCGCGCCGACATCCGCAAACGCATCGCCGAAGGCAAGTAAGCATTGAGGAAAGCGGCCGGATAGGTAATACTGCCCGCAAACCAATAAGGCAGCTTGGCATCGCATCAATAACAGGAGGATGAGATGAAGTCCAAAGCTTTCAAGTTGTGGAAGTCGGTCGCGTTCACTGCCCTGGCGGCTTCGGCCGTCGCCGCGCTGGTTCTTCCCTCGGTGCCGGCAAGGGCGCAGGACAAGTCGCCCATCATCATCGGCATGCTGGAAGACACGTCGGGCGGCGCGTCCTTCTACTCCCAGCTCACGGCCGGCTCCATCAAGGTCGCCATCGAGGAAATCAATGCCAAGGGCGGCGTGCTCGGGCGGCCGTTGAAGCTGATCGAGGAATCGGACGGCAACAACCCCAGCCAGTCGCCCGCGCTGGTGTCGCGCATGATCCAGAACGGCGCCAAAGTCATCCTGCTCAACTCGGGCTCGGCGTCGGCGGTGGCGTCCAAGAAGACCCTGGCCGAGCAGAAAATTCCCGGCCTCGCCCCCACCAACATCGACACCCGCATCGGCAGCGCGCCGGACAATGAATACTCCTTCATGCTGCCCAATCCCATCACGGACATCGGCACCATTTACGCGGCGGCCTTCCAGAAAATGGGCGTGAAGACCCTGGGTGTCATTTCCGACGACAGTCCCACCATTGCCGGCATCAACGGCCTGCTGCTGCCCAAGATCCAGGCCGCCGGGGTCACCATCGTGGCGCAGGAGAAGGCGCCGCTCGACGCTAACGACGTGACGGCCCAAATCCTGCGCATCAAGGAGAAGAAGCCCGACGCCGTGCTGGTGTGCTCGCTGGGGGGGCAGCTCGAGGTGCTGTTCGAGAACACCCTGTACCAGCAGTTGCGCAAGACGCCGCGCTTCTCGCTGGCCTCCATTGGCAACCAGCCTGCCACCTGGAAGCTGGCGCAGCCCAACGCCCTGGACGGCCTGGTGTACGCGGCTTCGATTGCCAGCAACAATCCGCGCTCCAACGCCCTCTCCAAGCTGCTCGCGGCCAAGCAGGGCGCGAAGTTCCTGGGGCTCACGGCCTACGAGGCGCAGGGCTACGACGCGGTGCAACTCGTCAAGCAGGCCATCGAGAAAGCGGGCCAGGATGACCCGACGCTGATCAAGACCGGCCTTGAGCACCTGAGCGGCTACAAGCCCAGCTTCGGCTCGGAGAAGTTCACCATCACCTTCAAGGCCGACAAGCACATCGGCACCGACGGGTTGTGCGGTCTGGTGCTCATGCAGTTCAAGGGCAACAAGCCGGGCGCGCCCTTCAAAACCTACCAGGCCGCCTGCGATTAGGGCTAAAGCAAAACGAGACAAAGGGCCGGCGTAAGCCGGCCCTTCCGCATCTACGCCCATGCCGGCACAACTCTTCGTCTCCATTGTCGAGATCGGCTGCTTTTTCGCGCTGATCGCGCTCGGCTATCTCATCGTGCTGTACGGCGCGGGCTTTTTCCATTTCGCGCTGGGGCCCTATGCCATGTTCTCGGCGCTGGGCGCGGCCTACTGGGTGACGGTGAGCGAGTGGCCGTTATGGATGGCCGTGCTCGCCGGCGTGGCCGCGGCGGTGGGGTTGTCCGTGGTGACCGAACTGCTGGTGGTGCGGCCCATCGAGAAACGCGTGCACGGCGAGGAACTGCCCAGCCTCATAGCCGTGGTGGCCACGCTGTTCGCCGTGTCACAGGCGGGCGGCACGCTGTTCGGCCGCAAACCGTTCCCCGGCCAGCCCTGGCTGGACTTCGAGGACCCCATTGAATGGGGCGAGGCGGTGATCGGCGGCCAGACCGTCATCATCGTGGGCGTGACGCTGGCCATCTTCATCCTGCTGGCGGCGTGGCTGCGCTGGAGCCGCTACGGCC
>DATNCF010000196.1:0-2684 GCA_035571675.1 Burkholderiales bacterium
CTGCACCGGCATCTTGACGTGCGGCTGGAGCAGCTCCGCAAGCTGGCTCTTTTGATGCGGCGCAAGATGGACGACGATGACGAACGCCAATCCCGAGTCGTCCGGGATATGATGAAAAAAGGCCTTGAGCGCTGCCAACCCTCCCGCCGACGCCCCGATACCCACCACCACGGGTCCCTTGGCACCCGAGGACGGTGAATCGGGATGAGTTGACGGGGATGATCGGGAGGTCGAGTTGTCCATGGACGATTATCGCACCCTGGAAGGCGTCTGCGCGGGGTGCGCGATATCGGCACAATCCGGCCGGACTTGAGCCCGGCCGGCGTGGGCGGGCCCGGAAAGGGCGTATATCGGCGCCAGAAAAATTCCCTAAAGTTTCTCCGCTCCGGGCCGTTGTAGCGCCATGGCTCTGGAACTCTCCGACAGCATGCATGGCCTGGAAGCGGGCGCGGCCAGGGCCGGCACGCGGATTTTGATCGTCGACGATTCGGAGGACGACGCCTTCCTGCTGTCCCAGCAACTCTCCGGGGCCATTCCCCAGTGCGAATTCCGGCGGGTGGATTCCGCCAAGTCCATGCGCGAGGCGCTGGAGGAGCGCGACTGGGACATCGTCATTTCCGACCACTCCATGCCGGGCTTCGACTCGGCCGAGGCGCTGACCATACTCAAGCAGAGCAAGTGCCCAGCGCCCATCATCATCTACTCCGGCCAGCTCGACCAGACCGTCGGCCTGCTCGCCATGGAGCGCGGCGCCCGCGACTACGTGCCCAAGCACAATCCCGAGCGCCTCATTCCGGCGCTGCATCGCGAGCTGGAGCATTCGCGCCTGGCGCGTGAAAAGGCCGCGGCCGAGCAGTCCATCGCCAAGCTGGTCAATTACGACGAGCTCACCGGGCTGCCCAACCGCACCCGGTTCCGGGATCTCATCGTCAACAAGGTGCTGGCCGGCGAGGCGCGCCTCGGCAGCGCGGCGCTGTTCTACATCGACCTCGACCGCTTCATGCGCATCAACGATTCCTTCGGCTACCCCACGGGCGACGCGCTGATCAGGCAGGTCGCCGCCCGCCTGTCCGGGTGCCTGGGGCCGTGCGACGTGCTGGCGCGCCTGGGGCAGGACGAGTTCGGCATACTCAAGCCCGGCGCCGGCGACCCCGCGGCGGCCACCCAGTTCGCCGACTGCATCATGAGCCGCTTCGGCGCGGCCTTCGTGGAGAACGGCCAGGAATTCTTCGTCACCGCCAGCGTGGGCTCCAGCCTGTACCCGCAGCACGGCGGCGACGAGCACACCCTGCTGAAGAACGCCGAGAGCGCCATGTTCGCGGTGAAGAAGCAGGGACGCAACGCCTTCCAGATGTACCAGCACAGGCTCAACCACGACTCCTCCCAGCGGCTGCGGCTGGAAAACGCGCTGCGCCACGCCATCGAGCGCGAGGAATTCCGCCTGGTGTACCAGCCCATTCTGGACATGCGCACCCGGCGCATCGTCGGCGCCGAAGCGCTGATCCGCTGGCGCCACCCCGAGCTGGGGCTGGTCCCGCCCGACCAGTTCATCCCCCTGGCCGATGAAACCGGGCTCATCCACCCCATCGGTGAATGGGTGCTGAAGACCGCCAGCGCGCAATTCGCCGCGTGGCATCGCCAGGGCTTCGACTGGCTGACGGTGTCGGTGAACGTCTCGGCGCAGCAGTTCCGCCAGGAAGACCTGGCGGCGCGGATCGCGTCCATCCTGAACGAATCGGGCATCGATCCGCACCGCCTCGCCGTCGAGATCACCGAGACCGTGGCCATGCAGGACGCCGCCTCCACCATCGAAACGCTGAAGCGCCTCAAGGGCATGGGCGTGTCCGTCTCCATCGACGACTTCGGCACCGGCTACTCGTCGCTCGCCTACCTGAAGCGCTTCCCCATCGACACGCTCAAGATCGACCGGTCGTTTGTGCGGGACATCCTTGTAGACGCCGACGACGCCGCCATCGTGGACGCGGTGGCCTCGCTGGGCCGGGCCTTGAAACTGTCGGTCGTGGCCGAGGGCGTCGAGACGCTGGACCAGTTCGAGTACCTGGCGAGGCACGGCTGCGACCGCATGCAAGGTTTCTTCTTCAGCAAGCCAATCGATGCAGAGGAGTTCCTTGCACTTGTTAGAAAGCAAGGCGGACTGAACGGCGCTTCAGCCCATCCGGCGCTGGCAGTGCCCGCATAAGTGGCGACAGCTGGAGCAGGTTATTAAAGAACTGGCTTAGGCCCTTCCCCTCCCCTGCCCCTCCCCATCGGAGGGGTTTCCTTTCTTCGTAGCTGCCATTGCCCATTCTCGGGATCAACAACTCCCCTTCTCCCACCGGGAGAAGGGGCGGGGGGATGAGGGTAAACGTGAAAACGATGGCAAATCTAGCCACGTCGGCAAATTAATTTATTCCCGCTAGTTCGTCGCCCAGACCGCGTTCTTTGTGTTGATGACTGTCCCGTCCCGCCAAATTGAAACCCTGTTGCGCCCCGCTTCCTTCGCCCTATAAAGCGCATTGTCGGCAGCAAGCAAAAGATCTTCGGGAGAGGTTATTCGGTCGCTGATGCAGGCCACGCCGGCCGACAGGGTGATGGGGCGCACCACGGTGCCCTCGCGGAACGGCGTTTCGGCGAGCGCGACGCGCAGGCGCTCGGCGCAGCGCACCGCCTCGTCCAGGTCGGTG
>DATNCF010000197.1:0-2353 GCA_035571675.1 Burkholderiales bacterium
GCTTGGCCGCGGGCGTGTGCCCGCCCACCAGGATGGGCAGGCGCGCCTGGGCGGGCTGCGGCTGTGGATCGATACTGTCGAAGCGGTAGAAGCGGCCCTGGAAGGAGACGTACTCCTCTTTCGTTTCCCACAGCGTGCGCATGAGGCGGATGTGTTCGTCGGTGCGCGCGCCGCGCTCGTCCCAGGGCATTTGCAGCGCCCCGGCCTCTTCCTTCAACCAGCCGGCGCCGATGCCCAGGTCCACGCGCCCGCCCGACAGTGCGTCGATGGTCGCGATCTGGCGCGCGTTGTACAAAGGGTTGCGCAGTGGCAGCACGCAGATGCCTGTGCCCAGGCGCACGCGGCGCGTGAAGCCGGCGAGATAGGCCAGGGTGGACAGGCACTCGTACAGCGGCGACAGCGTCTTCCTCAGGTTGCCGTCGGGAATGCCCACGGGCGCCGGCCCCAGGTCGTACAGCGAAGCCACCTGCGGCTGCAGCGCCAGGTGGTCCACCACCACGATGCCGTCGAAGCCCAGGTCTTCCGAAGCCTGCGCGGCGTCGCGGATGGCCGAGGGCGAGGCGAGCGAACCCGTGTGCGGAATACTGACAGTGATTCTCATGGTGACTCCTTTTCGAGCAATTGACCGGACCCCAGGCGGAACCGGATGGCCTCAGCCGGCCAGGCGCACCACCACGTACATGAAGGCGGCACCAAGACAGGTAAGGCCGATGAGGCCGAGCCCCATGCCGGGACCGGCGCGTGAATGCGCCTCGGGCAGCACGTCGGCAGCGCCAATATACAGCAGGAACCCGGCGAAAAAGGCCAGGTAAACCAGCAGCGCACCAGGCGGGACCGCGAACAGCAGCGTGGAAGCCGCACCCGCGAGCGGGGCCAGCGCATCCAGCGCCAGCATGAACTTGGCGCGCCGTGCGTTGTTGCCGTGCGACAGCATGAGGCTCACGGTATTGAGCCCGTCTGAGAAGTCATGCGCCACCACGGCGACGGCCACTGCGATGCCCACGCCGTTGGACACCTGGAAGGCCAGGCCGATGCCCACGCCGTCGAGGAAGCTGTGCACCACCAGCGCGGCGGCGGTGAGCACGCCCACGCGCGGATGACGGTGAGCGGCGTAATCGGCCTCGTGGGCGTGGTGCACCAGCACCAGTTTCTCCACGGCGTGCAAGAACAGAAAACCCACCACGAGACCCAGCATGGCGTGGCTGCCCTCGATGCCCTGCTCGCGGGCCAGCTCGAACACCTCGGGCAGCAGCTCGAAGCACACCATGCCCAGCATGACCCCGGCGGTGAAGCTGAGAATGAAGTGCAGCCGGTCCCGGAACTTGAGCGAGAACAGCCCACCCGCGAGCGTGGACAGCAGGGTCGCGCCGGTGAGCAGGAGGGCGGTCATGGGTCTCGGGGCGCGTGATGTTGTTGTGGTCGCCCGCCAAGCCCGGTGGAAACCAAGTGGAAAATGAGCGCGGGGCGCCTATGATACCGGGGCGGCCCCCTTTGGGCGAGCGAACAGCGCGGCGACCACCGCCACGGCCACCATGGCGCACACAATCATGGCGCCCGACGGCAGGTCGAGCCAAGCCGAGGCGGCAAGGCCTACGGCATAGCCCGCGAGCGCCACGGCGTAGGCCTTGGGCTGCCTGCGCGACGCCACGCGGTGCGTGGCCAGCGCAGGCACGATGAGCGTGGCGAATACCAGGTACAGGCCCACCTGCTGCACAGACAACGTCACGGCGGCGGCGAACAGCAGGTAGAACCCGGCCCGTCCCAGGCGCCGTTGCAATACCTGCCAGATGACGACGATGGTCGCGTACAGCGGCGCCTCCAGCGCCAAGCGCTTCCAGTCCACCCACAGGATCTGGCCCACCAGCAGGTCCTGTAGGTGCTCGCCGCCGTGCGGATTGCGCGCGAGGAGCAGCAGCGCCGCGCTGGCGGCGAGCACGAAGGCCACGCCGATGATGGCCTCCTGCACCTCGGGCCAGCGGCGCTCGGTCCACGTGAGCACGAGCGCGCCTAGCACCGCCGCCGTCAACGCCGCCACCTGCACCGCCGCGCCCTGCGGCTCCCAGCCCAGGGCGTCGGCCACGATCACGCCCAGGCCGGCGATCTGCGCCACGGCGAGGTCGATGAACACGATGCCGCGCGCCAGCACCTGCATACCCAGCGGCACCAGGGCCGCCGTCACCAGCACGCCGGCCACGAAGGCCGGCCCGAGTATGGTGAGGCTGAGCGAATCGAAATTCATGGCGCTCATTTCGCCGGCGCAGCGGAGGAGGGAATGGCGAGCAGCTTGTCCAGCGTGTCGTCGAACAGGCCAAAGAGGTCCTTGGCCTTGGCGCTGCCGCCGACGGTGTAGGGC
>DATNCF010000198.1:0-3920 GCA_035571675.1 Burkholderiales bacterium
GGCAGAATCCAGCTTGGGGTTGTCGTATTCGATTGATTCGACCAGTGGCACGGTCTTGTACCCAGAAAAGGTCTGGACAACGCCCTGGCCTACCAGCGCAACGGCAAGGACGAAGGAAAGCGGGAGAAGGATGTACAGCGTGCCGCGAGTAAGGTCCACCCAGAAATTACCGATGGTCTGCATGCCTTGGCGCGCAAAGGCGCGGATGAGCGCAATTACTACCGCCATGCCGAGTGCTGCGGAAACGAAGTTCTGCACCGTGAGTGCCAGCACCTGGGTGAGATAGCTCATGGTGGATTCACCACCGTAGCCCTGCCAGTTGGTATTGGTGACGAAGCTGATGGCGGTATTGAAAGATGAGTCCGGACTGACCGCACCCATGCCCGCGGGGTTGAGCGGCAGGAGGTTCTGCAGGCGCTGCAGGCCGTAGGCCAGCAGCAGTCCAACAAGAGAAAACATGAGCGAGGCGAAGGCGTATTGCGTCCAGCGCATTTCACGCGCGGGATCCACCCCGCTAAGGCGATAGATCAGGCGTTCCAGCGGCGCGCCGAATCGTATTGCGCGCGAGTGACCCTCGTAAACGCCGGCCATGTACACGCCGAGCGGATAAGACAGCGCGAACAGCACGACAAGGTAGAAGACAATCTGAAACCAGGCGTTGGAGGTCATCAGAATTTCTCCGGCCAGAACAGCGCGACGAAGAGATAAATGAAAAGTGCGAGTGCCACCATGCCACTCAGAAGGTACATCCAGTTCATCGCGTCATCCCTTTGCGTGCAAGGTCCGCTTTCGGACTGGAGCCTTGCCCGCGCAGGCGCTCAAAGCCATAGACAAGCAGCGCGCTCAAGAACACGAAGCCGATGATCAATGCCAGGTAAACAAAGTCCATGACTGCTCTCCATGTAACTCTGCCGACGAATATAGGCCTGAAGGCATAAAGATCACGTCAAGATTAGGGCGTGACCCATAAAATTTTCGTAAAAATTGCATGAAGCAACGCCCAAAGAGTTGCCGGACATGGGCGTATGCTCGACGTACCGCCGCAGAAAGGCGGCCAGAGATCAGAATCAATGGTGCCCTTTTTCATTTTTTACGATTTTTTTATTGCGAATTAGCTAGACTCAACCTCGCCGGGAATAGCCTTGAGCGAAATTTGCGAGGCCCCGCGGACGCCATAGAGATCGATTTCTCTAAACAGACTGGCCTGAAAAATGACAGCGCCCATGAATGCAGTCGCTTCGCTCCTGTCCGAACAGGATGTGCTGCTCGCTCTTGATGTGGCGACCAGGAAAGAGATGTTTGGATGTGTCGGGCGTTTGTTCGAGCAGCGGCATGGGCTTTCAACGTCGGCGGTAGTGGAGAGCCTTCTCGCCCGCGAACGACTGGGCTCGACAGCGCTTGGCGGTGGGGTCGCCATCCCGCATGCGCGAATGAAAAATCTCCGCCGGCCTGTCGCAGCCTACGTTCGGCTCGCCAGCCCTATTGCATTCGACGCGCCGGACGGACAGCCGGTATCCGAGATGCTGGTGATGATGGTTCCGGAAAGAGCCACAGAGCACCACCTAAAGATTCTGGCTGAGTTCGTGCAGATGTTTGGTGATGGTGCGTTCCGAAAGGAATTACAACATTGCTCTACGTCCAGTGATGTGCTTGCGGCGCTCTATGCTTGGCGAGGTGCGCAATAGCCGGCTTACCTGTTGCCCTTCACCCGCAACAAATAGGTTCGAGCTTCAATATTTGCCGTTGGCCATGGCGGACCGGCGGGTCAGAGGCCGTACAGCGCCTTGGGGTTGTCGAAAGTGATCTTGCGGCGGGCGGTCTCGGTGATGCGCCCCAGCGCCACCCGCTCGCGCAGTTTGGCGCTGAAGTCCAGTTCCTTGGCCGCGTCGGCGTGCGAATAGTCCGAGCCCGCCAGTAGCGCGTCCTGGCCGGTGTAGCGCATGAGATAGGGCAGGTCCTCGTCCACCTGGCAGGTCACGTACATGCGGTTGGCGCGCAGCATGTCCTGGGGAGAATCGCGGTCCAGCGCCTCGGCCGACAGTTCGGGCAGGCGCTCGCGCTTGCGCTTCAAGTCGTACACCACATAGGGAATCCACGATGCGCCGGCCTCGATGAAGCCGAAGCGCAGCGCCGGAAAGCGGCTGGGCACGCCGTGCAGCAGCAGGCCGTGGAAGCCGTGCACGATGGGCAGGGTATTGTGCAGGAACACGCTGTGCTGCAACTGCTCGCGCGGGGTAAGCCAGGTCTGGCCCGAGCCAAGGTGGAAACAGATGGGCAGGTCCAGGCGCTGCGCCTCCTCGTAGAGCGGGAAGAAGTATTCCTCGCTCACCCAGTGGCCGGCCTCGCGGTCGCCCTTCTTGAGCACGCCGCAGGCGCCGTTGGCCTTGGCAAAGCGCAGCTCCTCCACACCGCCTGCCGAATCCAGCACCGGCAGCATGACCCAGCGCAGGCGCCCGCCGGAGAGGGCGCAGCGCTCGGCCATCCAGCGGTTGTAGCTCTTGCGGATGGCGGCCTGCACCTCCACCCGCTCGGTGGCCTCGGCCAGGAACAGCGTGGGGTAGATGACCTGGATGTCCACGCCCAGGCGGTCCATGTGCGCGAGGCGCGCCTGCACGTCGATGAGCTCGCGCGTCTCGGCCGTGGTCTGCGTGCGGGCGTCGTCGGCGAAGCGCCGCAACTGCCGCCGGCCGTCGATCAGCCAGTAGCGCCCGCCGCGAAAGCCGGCCTTGTCCTGGCGCGCCGGATCGAAGCCCTTGGAGTATTCGGTCACCGGCTTGTAGGCGAGGTCGGCCCCGGCCATGTGCTCCCAGGTGGCATCGGTCTCGTCGATGTGGGTGTCGGAGTCGATGATCACGGTGTTCCCATGTTATCCACGATCAGCGCCGAGTATAGTCCGCGCCGACAACGGGAACGGCCCCGGCCGGCTTTGTATCAAGTGATTCAAACCGGACGTCGGTTCCTCACTGGCCGACTCAGTCCTGCCGTTCTTCCCAATATCGGGAAAATCATGATTCCTTTGATGGTGCGGCGCGGCATCCGGTATGCTAAATCGGGAACGTAGCGTGGAACGGAGCGTGAAATTGAGTCCGACATTCGATCCCGTGCTGGTGGAACTGATGCGCCATGAGTTCATCGCCCTGTCGGAGGAGATGAACATGGCCATGCGCCAATCCGCGCGCTCGCTGGTGGCCAAGGAGGCGAGCGAACTGTCCACCGCCCTGCTGACCGCCGAGGGCAAGGTCATCGGCCAGGCCACCGTCTACGGCCTGGGTTATTTCACCGCCGCCATGCCCTACGTCATCGACAAGTTCCGCGGGCAGTTCCGGCCCGGCGACGTGTTCCTCACCAACGATCCCTACGGCGGCGCCTCGCACCTGCCGGACATCGTGCTGGTCAAGCCCATGTTCTGGCGCGGCGAACTGTGCGGCTTCACGGCCGCGGTCGAGCACCATACCGACATCGGGGGACGCTATCCGGGCGGCATGGGCCCGGGCAGCCCGGATATTTTTCACGAAGGATTGCGCCTTCCCGCCGTGCGCTATTACGAAAACGACCGGCCCATTGCCGCCGTGCGTGAAATCATCGCCGCCAACGTGCGCGCGCCCGACGACGTGCTGGGCGACCTGGATGCCGCGGTGGCCACCTGCCGGCGCGGTGAAAAAGGCTTCTTCCGGTTGCTGGAAAAATACGGACGCGAGACGGTGGACGAGGGGTGCCGGGTCCTGTACGGGCATGCCGAACAGGCCATGCGCGGCACGCTGCGCGCCATACCCAATGGCACCTACAAGGCGGAAATGGACTGGAGCGACGGCGCCGGCATCGATCTCAAGCTGTCGCTCGCGCTGACCGCGCGCGACGGCGAGGCGTTGCTCGACCTCTCCGGCAGCAGCGCCCAGGTCCCCAAGGCGTACAACGTGCCG
>DATNCF010000199.1:0-6994 GCA_035571675.1 Burkholderiales bacterium
GACCTGCTGCCCGCCGACCTGGTGGGCACGCGCGTGTACAACCAGAAATCGGGCGAGTTCAGCACCAGCCTGGGGCCGGTGATGACCAACCTGCTGCTGGCCGACGAAATCAACCGCGCCCCCGCCAAGGTGCAAAGCGCGCTGCTCGAAGTCATGCAGGAGCGGCAGGTGACCATCGCCGGCGAGACCCACCGCGTGCCCGAGCCCTTCCTGGTCATGGCCACGCAGAACCCCATCGAGACCGAAGGCACCTATCCCCTGCCCGAGGCGCAGGTGGACCGCTTCATGATGAAAATCCTGGTCAGCTATCCCACCGAGGAGGAGGAATTCGTCATTGTCGAGCGCGTCACCGGGCCGCCGCCCACCGTGACCTCGGTCACCACCACCGAGCGGCTGGCGGCGCTGCAGCGCGAGTGCCGCAAGGTGTTCGTCGACCCCCTGCTCACGCAGTACGCCGTGCGGCTGGTGGCGGCCACGCGCGAGCCGCAGCGCTTTGGCCTGGCCGACATCGCGCCCTTCATCACCTTCGGCGCCAGTCCGCGCGCCACCATCAACCTGGTCGAGGGCGCGCGGGCGCTGGCGTTCCTGCGCGGCCGTCCCTATGCCGTGCCCGAGGACATGATCGACATCGTGCCCGACGTGCTGCGGCACCGGCTGGTGCTGTCGTACGCCGCGCTGTCCGAGGCGCAAACGCCCGACCACCTCATCAAGCGCATCATGCGCGCCATTCCCGCGCCCGACAAACCCCTGGCCGCCCATGTTCAAGTCGCTGCTCAGGCTTAGACGCAAGGCCGCAACCGCCACATCGCCGCCGGCGGAGGCGCCGCAGCCGGCGCGCGTCGACGCCGAGACCCTGCTGCGGCGCATGGAATGGACGGTGCTGAAGCGCCTCGACGGCATGCTGCACGGCGATTACCGCAGCCTGATGCGCGGGTTCGGGCTGGACCTGGCGGACCTGCGCGAATACCAGGCGCACGACGACGTGCGCCACATCGACTGGAACGTCACCGCGCGCATGCAGACCCCGTACGTGCGCGAGTTCCATGAAGACCGTGAAGTGTTCGCGTGGTTTCTGCTCGACCTCTCCCCCTCGGTGGATTTCGGCTCGGGCAGCCTGCGCAAGCGCGAGCTCGCGGCCGAAGTGACGGCCACCATCGGCCGCATGCTGACCGCGCACGGCAACCGCGTCGGCGCCCTGCTCTACGACGGCAGTTCGGCCAGCCTGGCCGAAGCGGTGGTTCCCGCGGCGGGAGGACGACTGCAGGTGCTGCGCATCCTGGATGCCGTCTTGCGCTTCCAGAACCGCGCCGCCGCGCGCGACGCCGCGCGCGAAAAGCGGCAAACTGACCTCGGGGACATGCTGGCGCGCGCCGAGAACATCATCCGCCGCCGCTCGCTGGTGTTCCTGGTGTCGGACTTCATCAGCCGTCCGGGATGGGAAGGCCGCCTCGCGCTGCTGGCGCGGCGCAACGAACTGGTGGCCGTGCGCCTGCACGATCCGCTCGAGGCCGAGTTGCCCGACCTGGGCCTCGCGCTGGTGGAGGACGCCGAGACCGGCGAGCAGATTTTCGTGGATACCTTGGACGCCGGGTTCCGGCGCCGCTTCGCCGAGGCCGCGGCGCGCCGCGAGCAGGAACTGCGCCAGGTGCTGGCGCGCAACGGCGTGGACTGCCTGGAGCTGAGCACCCACGACCGCCTCGACGCGGCCCTGCTGCGCTTCGCGCACCTGCGCAAAATGCGCGGCAAGGCCGGGGGCCATCAGGCGGTATCCGCCCATGCCACCGCCGCTGCCCAGGCCACGCGGGCGGCGCAACCCTCATGACACCCTTCATCGCCGCGCGCGGCTTCACCTTCATCTGGCCGGCCCTGCTCGGCCTGCTGGTCATCCCACCGCTGCTGGTGGCGCTGTACCTGCGCCTGCAGGCGCGCAACCGCCGCGCCGGCGCCGTTTTCGCCGCGCTGTCCGCCCTCCAGACCGACCACGCCGCGCCGAATGCCAAGGCCGGCAGATGGACCCGGGCGCGGGCGGGCGTGAACCGCCACGGGCCGGCCGCGCTGCTGCTCATCGGCATCACCCTGCTCATCCTCGCCGCCGCCCGCCCCCAGGCCGTCATCATGCTTCCCGAGCAGGTGGACGCGGTGATGCTGGCCATCGACACCTCGGGCAGCATGAAGGCCACCGACCTCAAGCCCGACCGGCTGAGCGCGGCAAAAACCGCCGCCAAGGCTTTCGTGAACAGCCAGCCGGGACGCGTGCGCGTCGGCCTGGTGACCATGGCGGCCACGGCGGCGGTGGCGCAATCGCCCACGGACAACCGCGCCGACCTCGCCAAGGCCATCGACCGCCTCCAGCCGCAGCGCGGCACGGCGCTGGGCAGCGGCCTGGTCATCGCGCTCTCCACGCTCATGCCCGACGGCGGCATCGACGTGGAGAAGCTGCTCTCCGACGGCATGCAAACGCCATCCCGCACCCAGGACTGGGCGCGCCGCGCCGAGATCGCCGCCTTCAAGCCCGTGCCCCCCGGCTCCAACACCGCCCACGCCATCGTGCTGCTGTCGGACGGAGAGAGCAACACCGGCCCCGACCTGATCGAGGCCGCCAAGCTCGCCGCCGAGCGCGGCGTGCGCGTGTACACCGTGGGCATGGGCACGCCACAGGGCACCACCGTCAGCGCCGAGGGCTGGTCCATGCGCGTGCGCCTGGATGAGAGCGCGCTGCGCAAGGTGGCCGACATGACGCTCGGCGAGTATTACCGCTCGGGCAGCGCCAATGACCTCAAGGCCGTGTACGAACGCCTGGGATCGCGCATTGCCCTCGGCAAGGGCCGCACCACCGAGATCACGGCCGTGTTCGCGGGCCTCGGCGCCGCGCTGGCGCTGCTCGGCGTGGCCATGTCCATGCTGCGCTCAGGCCGCATCGTTTAGCTGGGTGGAGGAGTCTGGCGGCGCCCGCCTTCCGAAGGGGCCACTATAATCGGCGCACCAAAAAGGACCCCAACGAGGAAGCATCATCTCCACCGATCGCGATTTGGAATTACGCAAGGCCTGGCTCGCACCGTTCGCGGTTGAAAGGCTCGACGACAACACCTTCGTTTCACGCACCGACGGGCGCAAGCATCGGCGCTGGGGCCCCGAAGTCATGGCCCAGTCGCTGATCATCGCCGGGCGGCACGCCCAGTCGAGCAACCCGCTGTCGTTGCGCGCGCTGTTCGTGCGCCCCGCCACCTGGCTGCACGACCTGACCTTCACGGTCGAGGCGCTGAGCACGGGGCGGCGGCTGCAGACGCGCCTGGTGCGCGCCCTGCAGGACGGCAAGGTGGTGTTCACCTGCACGGCGAGCTTCGGCGACACGCCCGGGCCGCTGGCGCACATGGCGCCGGCTCCCACGGCGCCCGCGCCCGACACGCTGCGCGACTGGTGGGAAGAACTGCACGAGGCGCTGCCTTCGGGCAACCGCTCGAAGCGCACCTTTTGGGACCTGCGCTCGCACGGCTCGGTGGCGGCCACGCGGCCGGCCGGCGAGCCGCCGCGCCGCACCACCTGGGCGCGCCCGCGCGCGCCGCTGCCGGACGATCCGCTCATCCACGCGGCGGCGGTGCTGGCGGTGAGCGACACCGCCCTCATCCACACTGTCGGCCTGGCTTACCAGGCCGAATATCCCGCCAGCCTGGACCATTCGATCTGGTGGCACGAGCCGCCGAAGTTCGACGACTGGCTGCTGTACGCCTCGTCCAGCCCCGTCGGCCGCGGCGGCCTGGCCATGATCGAGGCGGCCTTTTACGCCAAGGACGGGCGGCGCATCGCCACCGTGGCGCAGGAGTGCATCATTCCCTAAGGGCCGCGACAAAGGGCGCAGCGAATCGCGCCCTTAGCTACGAGGATTTACAGGCTCCCGCCCCGCGCCAGGTTTCTTTTGCGCCAACGCCTGCTTTGCCGCGCGCGTGTCGAACGCCGCGCGCGCCGCCTCCACGCGGGCGCGGTTGCGGTGCGCCCATTCGCCCAGCGCCGCCACCGGCTGCCACAGGTCGCGCCCCAATTCGGTCAACTCGTAATCGACCCGCGGGGGGATGGTGGGATAGACGGTGCGTCTGACGAAGCCGTCGCGCTCCAGGCCGCGCAGCGTGGTGGTGAGCATTTTCTGCGAAATGCCCTCCAGCGCCATACGCAGCTCGCTGAAGCGCAGGGTGCGCACGCCGAGCTGTCGCACCACGCCCACCGACCACTTGTCGCCGATGCGGTTGAGCATCTCGGTCACGGCGCGGCACGAGTCCGGTGCTTCACCTTTGGAAACTTCGAAGTGCCTTGGTTTCAACAAAGTGCCTCCTTCACGGCGGCGACGGTCTCCATTACAGTGTTAGTACCTTTTTTATACTGACACCCCTAAGGATACCATGGACATTCACACGCCACAGCCCACGGTGGGCATCGTCATCGGCTCCACGCGCGAGCACCGCTTCGGCGAGAAGGCCGCGCATTGGATCCACGGCCTCGCGAAAAAACGCGCCGACCTGCGCTTTGAGCTGTTGGACCTGCGCGATTATCCCCTGCCCTTTTTCGACGGGATGTCGCCGTCGAGGGCGCCGGTGAAGGACGAGACGGCAAGGCGCTGGGGAGCCAAGCTCGCGCAGCTCGACGGGTTCATTTTCGTCACCGCCGAGTACAACCATTCCATCACCGGCGTGTTGAAGAACGCGCTCGACTGGGCCTACCACGAATACGACCGCAAGCCTGCGGCCTACGTGGGCTACGGCGGGGTAGGCGCGTCGCGCGCCGTGGAGCAACTGCGGCTCATCAACGTGGAATTGAAAATGGCCCCGCTGCGCTCGGCCGTGCACATCGGCGGCGCCGACTTCATGGGCATGCTCATGCAGGGTAAAACCTTCGACGACATGCCGCACCTCGCCCAAGCCGCCAACCTGATGCTGGACGAGCTGGCATGGTGGACCAAGGCGCTGAAGGCGGCGCGGGAGGCCGCCGCGGAGACCGCTCCGGCCTAGCGCGTGGGCCGGACCCTTGCCGATGCAGGGTTATTTCAGAATAGAAATTTCTTGACAGGTATATTTTCATATGGAAATATACCGCCATGAAAGACATGTGCCCGGAGAGCTTCCGTTTCTTCGACCAGGGCGTGCGCAAGGCGGCCCTGGCGGAGCCGGGCATGCCGGCGCAGCAGATCGTGCTCGCCAAGCTGCATGCGCACCTCGGCAAGCTGCTCACGGACGGAATGAACCGGGAACTGTCGCGCTTCGGCATCACGCTCGCGCACTGGCAGTTGCTGATGTGGCTGTCCAACCACCCGGGGCAGCCCTCCAATCCCACACAGATGTGCGGCGTGGTCACCGAAACGCCGGCCGGCATCACGCGCCTTACCGACGAGCTGTTCGCGCGCGGCTGGATCGAGCGGCGGCCCAGCACCGCCGACCGCCGCCGCATCGAATTGAGCATTTCCCCGGCCGGCGCGGCCGTGGTCAAAAAGGTCAAGCCGGCGGTGTGGGCCCTGCTGGAGCGCGTCTACGGCGCCTTCAGCGAGGCCGAGATGCGCGCGCTGGAAAAATTGCTGAAGAAGCTGCTCGGATCCTTGGAGGAGGCCCCGCCCAAGAAACACGAGGAAACAACATGAACGTCACCAACCTCGACCTCAACCTGCTGCGCGTGTTCGACGCCATGATGATCGAACGCAACGTCACGCGCGCGGCGCCGCGCGTGCACCTCTCCCAGCCCGCCGCCAGTCACGCGCTGGCGCGCCTGCGCGAGGCCATCGGCGACCCGCTGTTCGTGCGCTCGGGGAACGAAATGGTGCCCACGGCCCGGGCGCTGGCCCTCGGACCCGCCGTGCGCAAAATGCTCGAGCAACTGGGCTCGGTGCTGGTGGGAGAAAGCTTCGATCCGCGGCTGGAGACGGCGGCCTTCAAGATCGCCATGGTCGATTTCGCCGAATACCTCATCGCCCCCATGTTCTCGCGGCTCATCGCCGAGGAGGCGCCGCACATCCGCCTGATGGTGAGCGCGCCCGAAGCCGCCTCGCTCGAGGCCAGCCTCGCCGATGGCGAACTGGACATGGCGCTGGGAATTTTCGACGCCGCGGGCGCCGGCATCCATTCACGCAGCCTCGCCCCGCTTCGCATGGTGGCCGTGGTGCGCGAAGGCCATCCGCTCGCCGGCCGCCGCTTGACCGCGGCCGAGTTCAGCTCGGTGCCGCGGCTGGCCATCGCGAGCGGGGGCGACGCCGCGTCCACGCTCTATGAGCGGCAACTTGCCAAGGCCGGCCTGGGCGGCGAGGTGGTGTATGTCACCCAGAATTTCCTGTCCGTTCCACAAGTGCTGGCCAGCACCGATCTGGCGCTGATCACCAGCGAGCGGGTGGCGCAGACATTGTGCGCGCACAAACCGCTGGTGGTCATGTCGCCGCCGGCCGAACTGCCGCCAGCGCAAATGCGCCTGATCTGGCACGACCGCGCCCACCGTTCGCCGGCGCAGAAATGGATGCGCGACAAGCTGGCCGATGCGAGCAGCCGGCTGGGCGACCCGACCCCGGATGCCCTGCCGGTGACGATTCCTTTGCGCGGACGGGCGCCGCTGCGGGCCGTGCGTTCTGGACCGAGCCGCGCCGATTCCGACGCCCTGGCGAGCGCCGCATAAGCGGTGGCAGGCGCCGCCCCGGCCGGCGCTGCCCGAGCTTCATTCCTGAAGCGATGAAGGGACCATAGGTCCTGAGTCCTGAGTCCTGGGTCCTGGGTCCCCCTTGGCCCCTTCTTTCTTGGAGCGGTGCCTTACCCCCGCGGCATGCCCAACCCGCGCTCCGAAATGATGTTGCACTGAATCTCGTTGGTTCCACCCGCAATCGTCCGCCCGTAGCTGTCGACGTAGCTCCACATGGGGTCCCCGGGCACCTCGCCGCGCGCCGCCTCCACGGGCTCGCTGTACAAGCTTTTGCCGCCCTTCAACCGCACCTGCCATTCGTAGAACGCCTGCTCCAGCGACGTCTCGGCGATCT
>DATNCF010000200.1:0-3032 GCA_035571675.1 Burkholderiales bacterium
CATCCCCGGTCGCGCCAATCCACACCCGCCTCACCCAGATCGAGGACGAGCTGATGCAGGCGCTGGAACGCTGGGAAGAACTGGAAGCCAGGACTTCAGGGGTCAAATAGGCTTTCTCGGCCGGTTTCTGGCGTCTGCCGGCCGCACTTCACGCCGGCAATGGAGCATTTCGTCGCAAGGCTGATGCGACGCGCGCTGCGCTCAGCCAAAGTGGCTCCCGTCACATAACCTATTTGGGAGTCCGCCATGCTGTTCCAAGTCATCACCCAGCACCCCGAAGCCATCGGGACCATTCTGAAAAGCACGCCCACTTGGGTGTGGGGACTGTTCGCCGCCCTGATGGCACTGGGCGCCAGTCAAACCCGCGACCGCAGCGTTTCGGCGCTGCGCGTGGCCCTGCTGCCCGTGGGCATGAGCGCCTTCTCCATCTGGGGTACGGCGTCGGCTTTCGCCACGGCGCCCAACGCCGCCGTCCTCGGAGTCGTGTGGCTCGCCGCTGCCGCGGCGGCATTCTTGCTGACCGCGTTGGGCCGGGCCGCCGGTCGATACGACCCGCAAACGCGCGTTTTTCAACTGCCGGGAAGCTATGTCCCCCTCGCGCTCATTGTGATGGTGTTCCTGACCAAGTACGTGGTGGGGGTCGAGACCGCCATGCAGCCCGCCGTGGTGCAGGAAGCGGCTTTTACCCTGCCGGTGGCGGCGCTCTATGGGGCGTTCAGCGGGTTGTTTGCCGGACGCGGCGCGCGCATGTGGCGCCTCGCGGCGGGTGAGACGGCCGGCGCGAGCGGCGTGCAAGGCGCGATGTGAACAAGGGTGGGCGGCGATGGCCGCCCGACCCTCGTGCGCCTGACACGCTCCTGATATCCTCGCTCGACTCAACTCATCTTCAAAGCTCATGGACCAGCCGCTGGTCACGCACAGGTTGCGCAACCTCTCGCAGGTGCTGGTTTTCGGCGCGGCCGTGGCGGGGCTGCAGTACGGGTTTCAGCCCGACCAGCCTTTTGCTCCCAACCTGGTGCACTCGCTTTTGGTCAGCGTCATCATCTGGGCGGTGATCGAATTCGGCCGGCATGTTTTCCCCTCGTCCTCCGTGACCGGCTGGCCCGCCCCGGTACCGGCGGCGTTGCTGGTGCTGGCGGCCATCGCCACGGGCTTCGTGCTGGGCAATATGGCGGCGAGAAAGGTGAGCCTGGCCTTGGGCCTCTACCCGGCCGGCGCGGTCGATCGCGGCGGCCCGTTGCGCAACTCCGTCCTCATCACGCTCGCAGCCGGCACGGTGGCCACTTATTATTTTTTCAGCCGCGGCCGGGGCAGGTGGCTGCAGCGCAAGGCCGCCGAGGCGGAACGCTTGGCTGGTGAGGCAAGGCTGAAGCTGCTCGAAACGCAACTCGAACCGCACATGCTGTTCAACACCCTGGCCAGCCTGCGCGCCCTGATCGAAGTGGATGCCGCGCGCGCCCAGCAAATGCTGGACCACATGGTCGCCTACCTCCGCGCGACGCTGAACGCCTCGCACCAGATCACGCATCCGCTCGCGGCGGAGTTCGAGCGCCTGCGCGAATACCTTGCGCTCATGGCGGTGCGCATGGGGCCGCGCCTCGACTACGATCTCAATCTTCCCTCGGATCTCGCGGAACAGCCCGTGCCGACTTTACTGCTGCAGCCCCTGGTGGAAAACAGCATTCGTCACGGGCTGGAGCCGAACATCGCGGGCGGTCGAATCGAGGTGCGGGCGTGGCGCGATGGCGACCTGGTGCTGGAAGTGCAGGACACAGGCGTGGGCTTGGCGGCTTCCGTCCGTTCCGCCGACAGCACGGCGCAGACCGTCCCGGGCGAAAGCCAGGGTTTCGGCCTCGGCCAGGTGCGTGCACGCCTCGCCGCGCTGTACGGCCCGCGCGCCAGCCTGGACCTCGCGCCTGGCGCGGGTGGCCACGGCACCCTGGCCCGCGTGCGCATCCCATTGAGCACGGGCGATACATGAACCGACCTGGCCCCACTGCGCTGATCGCCGAAGATGAACCCCTGCTCGCCCAGGCGCTGCAGGCCGAACTGGCGCGCGCCTGGCCCGAGCTGCGCGTGCTGGCCGTCGTGGGAGACGGGGTGAGCGCGGTCGCCCAGGCGCTGGCGCTGCGGCCCGAAGTGCTGTTCTTCGACATCCGTATGCCGGGCCGGAGCGGCCTGGAGGCCGCCGCCGAAATTGCCGAGGAGTGGGCCGAGGGCGAGCCCTTCCCGGCGCTGGTATTCGTCACGGCCTACGACCAGCACGCGCTGCAGGCATTCGAGGCCCAGGCCGTGGACTACGTGCTCAAGCCGGTGCAGGCGGAGCGGTTGCGGAAAACAGTGGAGCGCGTGCGCGCTATGCTCGCCGCCCGGCGGGGGTCAGGGGTGACGGACGCGACATTGCAGCAATTGCGCAGCCTGCTCACGCCGGGCACCGCTCCGGATACGTCCATTCAGCCCCCCCTGAAAACCGTGCAGGCCAGCGTGGGCCAGGCCACACACGTCATCCCGGTGAAGGACGTGGTGTATTTCGAGGCGTCCGACAAGTACGTGCGGGTGCTGACGGCGCGGCGCGAATACCTGATCCGCACGCCGCTGAAGGAACTGATGCCCAGGCTCGATCCCGGTGATTTCTGGCAGGTGCACCGCGGCACGGTGGTGCGCGCCGATGCCATCGACAGCGTGACCCGCGATGAAGCGGGCAAACTGGCCATTTCACTGCATGGACGGCCCGAGAAGCTGGCGGTCAGCCGGCTCTACGCCCACCTGTTCAAGGCCATGTAGCCGCCGCGAAAAGCTCTATTTCGCGCGGCTCTCGAATCCCGCCGTGAGGTTTTCCCAGAACTTCTGCCCGCCGCCACGAATGGCCATGTCCCCCAATTCCCTGGCCCACACGGATTCCGCGCCGAACTCCGCCCGCCACGTCCACAACCGGCGCGTGGCGTACTGCAGCGTGTGCTCGTAGGTAAAGCCGAAGGCCCCGTGCACCTGGTGCGCGATCGCCGCGACCTGCCCCGCCGCCTGGCCGGCGC
>DATNCF010000201.1:0-7472 GCA_035571675.1 Burkholderiales bacterium
CGAGGCCGGGCGCGAGGTGGCCACCATCTTGCCGAAGATCGTCAGGAGCGCCGATGTCGGCCATACCTTCATGCCCTGGCACCCGGAGTATGACCAAGCACCAGGCCAAGGCGTCCCGCCCGGACTGCACTATCCCGCGCACCTGAGCCGGCTGCCCGCCGTGCTGAGCCGCAACGACTACCTGGATGGCAAGGACTACCTGGATGGAATCGACAACAAGGCGGGCTGAGGACTATTCGGGGACCGCGAGCGCCTCGGGAACGACATAGGACGGGTAGCGCTTCTTGAATTCGGCCAGGCCGGCGCGGAATTCCTGCACGCGGCCTTGCGCCTTCAACTCTGCAAGCTGCTTTAGCCACGCCTCCGGCTTTTGCTCGACCTCCTTGTCCTGGACGCCAAAGTTCGTGCCGCGAATACCGATGGTCGTCGTGCGCGAGGACGACTCGGCAGGAGGACGCATAAGCGATGGAGCGGCCGGGGGGGCGGGAGCATAGGCAGGGGGCACCGCGGGCGCGACCAAAGGGGCCTGCGGCGCAATGGCCGCCCGCGCAGGGGGAGCAACGCTTGTACCCGCGGCCGCGTCACGGCGCTCAGCCTCCGCAGCCGGGACACCTGCATTTTGAGATATCGACCCCGGAATCGCCGCTGCGCCGCCCGGCGAAGCGGCCTGCGCGGGAAACGATTCAGCGTTGAGGGGCGCATGGGAATTCGCATGGGCATTTTCAGCCCGAGGCTGCACGAGCACTGCCGGAGCAGGCTCGGAAGCCTTGCCCGTCAGCGGCGTCTGGCCTTGTGCCTCGGATGGCGCGGCCGGCGCCGACGAGGCCTCTTCAAAGGTCTGCGGAGCCTGCCCGCCCACCGGCGGCGATTGCTCGTGCTGGACGCTGAGCACCAGTGACACGCTCAAAACCACCACCGCGGCGAGCGCAAATTCCGGCCCAAAGGTCAAGCGCCGCAGCCAGGGGGTGGGGCCGGCTGCGGAAGCAGCCGGAGGCTCCATCTCCAGCCGCGCCCTTGCCCACACGGCCGAGTCCAGCGCGGCCGGTGGCTCGTCGCGCGGCGTGGCAGCGTACAGGCGGCTGAGATCCTCGTTCTCTTCCATATGATCGCTCATGGCGTGCTAGCGCAAATCCGCCAGACCCTGGCGCAGCTTGGCCAGGGCATAGCGCAGCCGGCTCTTGGCCGTTTCGGCCGCCACGCCCGTGGCGGCGGCGATGTCCTCCACGCTCAGCCCGCCTTCCTCGTGCAACAAGAAAGCCTCGCGTTGCGGCGGCGGGAGCTGCGCAAGCAGCTCGAGCAGCTTTTGCGCCAGTTGCCGCGACTCGGCCAGCACGTCGGGCTGGACGGTGCGCGCCGCCGGGGCAGCCGTCCCGGCATGGTCATTATCCTCGCCATCGAGCGGTTGCCACTGCACCTTGCCATGATGGCGGTACCAGTCGACAAGGCGATTATGCGCCAACGTGTACAGCCAGGTGGCAAAACGCGCCTCTGGCCGGTAGCGCAGGCGCGACTGGATGACGCCCGCCCACACCTCCTGGAACAGTTCCTCGGCCGCGCTACGGTCGGAGCATTGGCGCGTGAGATAGCGATACAGCCCGCCGCGATGGCGGGCATACAACCGCTCGAATGACGCGGCGTCGCCGCTCGCGTACAGAAGCATCAATTGCTCATCTGACGAGTCCGCGGCGCGAAGGTTCACCGCGGCGAGTGTAAGCCCACTCACGATGTTATGCCTGCCTACCCCCGCGGCGGATCGGGTACGAAGCGGCCCGGGAAGGGCTGCGGCCGGGGCACCGCACTGGAAGCCGGCGGCACGATGCCCATGGCCACGAGGTTGCGCAGACTGTCATAGTAGATGGTCACGACTTCCTCGGGTCCGGGCGTAGCGCGTTCGAAGGCCACGTTGCGCACTACCGAGGTTTCGCTGCGGCCATGGCCGGTGCCCAGACTCTTGTCCATGGGGATAGAACCGGCGGGCGGCCCGGCCTCTGGCGAACCAAAAGTCGTTCCCCGTATCCCGATCGAAGAGGATGGCGCGGCCGGCTGCGCACTGCCGGCGGCGGAGGACTGCGGCGCATGGCTCTCACGATAGGACTCCTGGTCGCGCAAATCGCGGCGGGGCTCGGCCAACCTTGGAGGTACTGAACCGAGGGAGGGTGATACCGGCTCTGGTTTGCGCCGGAACAGCGCCACGCCGATCACGCCCACATTCTCGGGACGCCCGGTGCGCGCGGCGTAGGAATCGGGCAGTTGGGTGAAGTAGAACGCCGCCGTGTGCGTGTGGCTCTTGCGCCAGCCCAGGATGTCGTAGGAACGCCAGCTGCCCAGCACGTAGCCGGTCTGGTCGGGCGAAGCGGTTTCGCCCGAGACGGCGTTGACACCGTCCACCGACACCACAGCCAGGATGTCGCCACCCGTGCGGTTGGCCACGCTGATCTGGTATTCGTTGCCGGGGCTGCCGATCACATACGCCTTGCCGTCGTGCCAATACACCGGCAGGCGCCGGTTGGCGGCGCGGTCGAACACCTGGATATCGGCCAGGCCGCCCACGGCCATGGCGTTGCTCATCACGCCGGCGGCCAAAGCGGCCAGCAGGACCGCGGTGCCGGCGGAGCGCCGGGCAAAGCGTGCTGTCATGAAGCCTCCCGTCAGTGAACTGGACGGAAGACTTGAACGGCCGGGATCGCGAAACGGGTTAAGCCCGTTTCAGCAAGATGTGAAAAATATCCGCGTTGTTACGCCGCGCGAGGCAGGCCCGCGCGTAACGCGGGCACGGCCAGCCCAAACCGCTCGCCGAGAGACTGCAGGACCCACAGGCCGGCGAAGGCCACCGCATTGATTTTGAGCAGCAACAGGACCACGGCCGGCGAAAAGGCGTAGTCCTCCGCGGGCAGGAAGGCGGCGGCGCCGAACAGTACGGCTTCGTAAGCCGTAAAGGCCGCCGCGAAAGCAGCCAGGTGGCCCGCCAGGGCTCCGGCAGCGCCGCGCCGCCGGCCAGCCGCTTGATCCGCGAACTCGGCCGCGGCCAAAGCCGCGCAAGCCGCCACCGCGATCATCACTCCCCAGGCCAGGCTGTCCCAGGTCACGGGATAGTTCAAAAAACCATACCCGATAACCTGATTGGCCAGCCAGGCCAACGCCGCCAGCCCGAACGCGTCGGCACGCCTGAGGTGCAGCGCGGCGAGGGCCGCCAGCGCGGCAAACGGCGTGGCGCAGGCCAACGCGAAGCTGGTGAGCACGCCAGCGCCGGCCAGCAGCGCGACCCAGGCGGTGCGCCTGGCGGTGCAACGGGAGACTTGGGCGTTGGGTGACATGGAGGCCTCGGCTTTCGAATCGGCACATTCTACAGCGTGGGCGCACCACATGATTGCGGGTAAACTTGCTCACCGCGCGCGATCGACGCGACGGCTCCCTTCTAGAGGAACCTATGGCTGAATCGGTTTTGTACCAGCAGACGGGCGGCGTGGTGGTGCTCACCCTGAACGAGCCCGACACGCGCAACGCCATCTCTCCCGCCGTCGTGGACGGCATCGTGGCGGCTTGCGACCGTGTCAACAACGACACCAGCGTGAGTTGCGTGATCCTGACGGGCGCGGGCGAAGGCTTTTCCTCGGGCGGCAACGTGAAGGAAATGCGCGACCGCACCGGGCTGTTCGGCAACTCGCCCGCCGAGGTGCGCCGCGGCTACCAGCACGGCATACAGCGCATCCCCATGGCGCTCTCGGCCGTTGAAGTTCCCACCATCGCCGCCGTGAACGGCCACGCCGTGGGCGCGGGCTGCGATCTCGCCATGATGTGCGACATCCGCATTGCGGCGGACAACGCGCAGTTCGCCGAGAGCTTCCTGCGCGTGGGGTTGGTGTCGGGCGACGGTGGGGCGTGGTTCCTGCCGCGCGTGGTGGGGTTGTCGCGCGCCTACGAAATGACCTTCACCGCCGAGTTCGTGAAGGCCGACAAGGCCGAGAAATGGGGTCTGGTGTCCTACGTGGTCCCAAAGGACAAACTCATGGACGAGGCCATGGCCATGGCACAGAAAATCGCTGCCCAGCCGCCCATCTCGCTGCGCCTGTGCAAGAAAATCCTGCGCGAAAGCCAGTTCATGCCGCTCGCGGCCAGCCTGGAAATGGCCGCCGGCATGCAGGCGCAGGTGCAGGCCACCGAGGATCAGCGCGAGGCGGTCATGGCGATGTTCGAGAAGCGCGCGCCGCAGTTCAAGGGCAAGTAGTCCTCAACCGCAGCGCTTCCGTCGCAACGGCTCAGGCGAATTTCGGCTTGCGCTTGTCGCGGAACGCCGCCACCCCTTCCTTGGCGTCGGGGTGGTGATCGGAGATCGCGGTCTTGGTGGCAATGTCGTCGCCCGCCTGCGCGAAGGAAAGATCGGCCGCGCTGTAAATGGCGCGCTTCAGCAGCCGCTGTGCCACCTGCGGGCCTTCCGTAAACTCGGCTGCCATGGCCAGCGCGCGCGCCAGCACTTCTGAAGGATCGGCCACTTCGTGCACCAGTCCCCACTCCAGGGCCTCGGTGCCGCTCACGATGCGCTTCCTCATGAGGAAATCCATGGTCTTCGCCACGCCGATGTGCTGCACCAGCAGGTAGTGGCCGTTTTCGTCGGGCAGGAAGCCCATGCGCAGCGTGGCGCTGCCCAGCTTGGCTGTGGTGCCTGCAATACGGAAGTCGCAGGCCAGCGCCAGCGACAGGCCGGTCTGGATGCAGAAGCCGTTGATGGCGGCGATGCTGATCTTGTCCAGGTCGCGCACGGCGCGGTTCAGCGCCTGCGACACCTGACGCAGCGATCCGTAGGAGGAAATGCTGGAATGGCTTGGGCGCTTTACCTTGGGCGTGCGCACGCGTGCCAGCGCCGCCTCGTCGCCCCAGTAGGCGCGGTTGTCGTCGCCGGCGATAAACGCCTTGTCCGAGCCCGTCATCACCACCACGCGCACGGCATCGTCGAACTGCATCTGGGTGAGCGCTTCGATGAGATCGCGCTTCATGGGCGCCGAGGCCGCGTTCAGGCGCTCCGGCGCGTCGAACGTGATCAGCGCGATGCCCTTGTCCTTGATTTCCAGGCGGAAGCCGGCGTACTGTCCTTCGAGCATGGTCATCTCCTCTTTCACAGAAGCGTCAATTTACTTCAAAACCCGAATCGAGTAGTGTCGATGGTTCGGTCGAGGATGGGAAAAGACATGGCTGACGCGGCGCTGGCCGGAAAGACCGCTTTCATCACCGGGGGCAGCGGAAGCATCGGTGGCGCCTGCGCCGAACGGCTGTTGCGCGACGGCGCCGCGGTGCTGCTCATGGCGCGCAACCCGGAGGCGCTGGAGCGAAAGCGCGCAGCATTGCGCCAGACCTTCCCGGCCGCGCAGGTCGGCGTGTTCGCCGGCGACGCCTGCTCAGAAGCCGACGTGCGCGCCGCGCTGGCGGCGGCGCATGCGCTGCGCGGTCGGCTGGACATCGTCGTGCCTACGGTGGGCGGCGGCGGCGGATTCCGGCCCCTGATGGGCCATGACGGCGCCTCGTTCCAGCAGGTGGTGGAGCGCAACCTTACCAGCACCTTCCTGGCCGTGCGCTACGCGGCATCATTGATGGAACACGGCGGCGCCATGGTGTGCCTGTCGGCCACTTCGGCGGTGCGCAGCATCGCCTTCCTCGCCGCCGCGGCGGCGGCCAAGGGCGCCATCGAAAGCTTCGTGCGCGCCGCCGCCGAGGAGTTGGCCGCCGCCAACATCCGCGTGAACGCCGTGCGGCCGGGACTCACGCATGGCGGCAATACCGTCGCGCTTACGCAGGGGGGCATTCTCGCGCGCTACGAGGAGCAGATTCCGCTGGCGCGCTCGCAGGGCCGGGTGGGTCGCCCCGAAGACGTGGCCGAGGCGGTGCGCTACCTCGCCGGGCCCGAATCCTCGTGGGTCACGGGCCAGAGTTTCGCCGTGGACGGCGGCATGGAATTGCGCCGTCATCCCGATCTGACGTCGGTGCTGGTGGAGACCCAGGGAGAACAGGCGTTGACCATTGTCGGCCGTGACCGCCAAAACTGAAATCACAAAGGGGAAAGCAATGGGCATGCGTGGACTGGCGGGCAAGACCGCCATCGTGACGGGCGCGGTGGGCGGGCTGGGCGCGGCGACGGTGAAGCGCCTGGTCGAGGAAGGCTGCAACGTGGCCGCTGCCGATCTGCGCGCGCAGGCACTGGCGGAACTCGCGGCCCCGTTCAAAGCCAAGGTCCTGAAAGTGCCCACCGACGTGACGCAGCCCGCGGAATGCGAGCGCATGGTAGAACGAGCCGCCTCGCACTTCGGCGCGGTCAACCTGCTGGTGAACAACGCCGCCATCATCAACAAGCACTATCCCATTGCGGAAATGCCGGTGGAAGAATTCGATCGTGTGCACGCCGTGAACGTGCGCGGGGTGTTCCTAGTGTTGCGCGCCACGCTACGCCAGATGATCGCGCAGGGCAAGGGCGGCTCCATCGTGAATATCTCGTCGGTGGGCGCGCTGCGAGCCAACCGCGGCACGAGCCCTTACGGCAGCGCCAAGCGCGCGGTCCTGGGCCTGTCCGGCACGGCGGCTCTGGAAAATGGCCAGTACGGCATCCGCGTCAACAGCGTCTGCCCCGGCCCCATCGACACGCCCATGCTGCGTCCGGCCATGAACAACCCGGCCGGCGATCTCACTAACCTTTTCAAGCACCTTCCAATTCCCCGCGCGGCCCAACCGGCCGAGATCGCGGCGTTCATCGCCTACCTGCTTAGCGACGACGCGAGCTACTGCACCGGGGGCATTTACCCCGTGGACGGTGGCTTGAGCATCTGACGTCAGGTTTCGCCTTGTCGGATATCCGCGCAAATAACCGCCAAAATGGCGGCGATGCGCGGGGGTCATGCGGCGCGGCGGCGGCGCGCACGCATGTACAATGCGGTCTCTCAAAGGCGCGACGCGGAATGGGGATGGGGCAACCGCGGCAAACAGATGCTTGAATTCATCCTCAATCCGTTTCCACGCTCGCTGCGCGGCAAGATCATCGCGGTGGTGTTGGCCACCACGCTGGTCGCCTTGACCGTGATGGCGGCCGCGCTGGTCGCCTACGACCTCATCACCTACGAGCGCTCGCGCGCCAACGACCTGGTCAGCCTCGCCGGCATTATTGCGCGCGCCAGTACGCCCAGCCTGGCATTCGACGATCCCAAGGCGGCCCAGGAGAACCTGGCGCTGCTGCGCGTACGGCCCAACATCAGCGATGCCGCCATCTACGCACCCGACGGCCGGCGTTTCGCAAGCTACGAGCAGTCGCGTGCCGAAGCGCGGCGGTCGCCTCCAGCGCCACTGCCCGAATACCTGCAGCAACCGCCCGACAGCGGCTACGCCATCGAGGACGACCGGGTGGTGATCCATCAGCGCATCCTGGACCGCGGCGAGTTTCTGGGCACCATTTACATCCGCGGCGAGTACGAGCCGCTGGTGCGGCTGAACGACTA
>DATNCF010000202.1:0-7207 GCA_035571675.1 Burkholderiales bacterium
CAAGGCTGAAAGAAAAATCCCCGGCGAACCGGGGATTTTTCTTTTTCAACCTTTCCCTTGCCTTGTCACCAGTCGGGCGGATCGCCCCGCAGGATTTTCTGGACCTTGTCGGCCAGTTGCCTGGCGCGGGCCTTGATGCCCGCCTCATCGAGGAGCTGCACCGGATGGTCGATGACCACCACGGGCAGGGGGCGGTCGGAACGGTAGTAGGCCATGACGCGGTCCACCTGGTCACGGAAAGGCTCGGTCAGCAGCACGAACGCGGTGGCGCCGCGGGTCTGCAACAGCACGGAGTCCAGCGAACCGCCGGACGAGCAGCTCCCTCAATCGTTGACGCCGCAGAGCACCAGCCCCTTCTCTTTGGCCAGGGCATCGAGCATCGCGGCCGGCATGGCGGTGCCGGCCCGCTCCTTGATGGGGATTTCCTCGCGCACCTCCACGCCGCGCGCGCGCAGCTCGGCCTGCGTGGCCTTGAGGATGGCCATGGAGTTGGGCTTGTTGTTGTCCACCAGCAGCACGTAGGGCTGTTCGGGCTTCAGCCGCACCTTGAACTCCGGCGGCTCGGGGCGGGGGATGGGGTCGATCAGCAGTTCGCAGGCCACGTCGTCGCAGCTCACGATCTGCTGCGCCGGCAGGCGGGAGGTGCTGCTCCTTTCCGCGCTCGTTTCAAGACTCATGGTGCTCTCCTTTTCCGTCTAGCGTACTTCGGTTTTTGTTCCGAAGTGGGATTTTACAAGGGGGCCTCTGTCTCGCAAATGCGCCCTCTTGTTCAAAAGTGGAACGGTTAGTCAACCTGCCGGGTGATGAGCGCGGTCGCCCCCACCCAGCCGGGGATGACGGCGGAAAACCGCCCGCCGTCGGCGCCGCATTCGATGAACAATATCTGCTTCTCGTTGTCGAAGGGGGAGCGCATGGTGCCGTATTCCACCTTGCTTTCGGACCTCGGGTAGGTGGGCATGCGGCCCAGGCGCTTCAGCTCGTCGGTGGAGCGCCTGGCCTTGTCGAACAGGTAGCGGCGCGCCTTGTCGCGCGTGAAGCCGCCGCCGGCGATGGTCTCCATGTGGCCCGGCCCGATGACCACCACGTAGTGGCCGAAGTGCCAGTAATAGTTGGTGGTGCCGGAGTGGCCCAGGCAGTCTGCAATGGTGTCGAGAATGCCCTCGGGCGTGTTGCCGTAGTGGTTGTTGACGCTGTTCGGGCCTTCGGCCGATATGATGGACACGGCCGACGCGTTTTCCGGCAGGCCGGACTGGGTGTGGAACTTCGGCCACGTGGTCTTGGGATGCTCGGCGATGCAATAGCTGATGCGGCCGGGATGGCCCATGGTGCCGTGGGAATGCAGCGCGCCGCCGCCCTTGCCGCAGAAAAAGCGCACCATCTGAGCGAAGCGCCCCACCGTGGCGTTGGCCCGCTTGTTGGCGCCCAGCGCGTTGGAGCCGTGCTCGAAACCGAGTTCCTCGACGATGGGGCCGCTCACCATCACCAGCACGCCCACGCCCCCGGTGGTCACCTCCACGCCGGACAGGTTGAACCTGGGATCGACCAGGGCCAGCGACAGCTCGCGCAGCAGCCGGCCGTAGCGGAATTCACAGCCGGCCATGACGGCGGCGGCGGCGAGGTGCTCGGCGCGGATATTGATATTCTGGTCCTTGAACTCACCGACGATCTCGGTGGCCTTCCATCCCATTTCGCCCAGCATGCGGTCCACCAGGGAACCGTAGGGCGGCACCACCGGCAAGCCGTCGGACCAGCCGCCTTCGAAACAGCGTTCAATGTCCTCGTACGCGGTGAGCTTCATCCTTGTCTGTCCTGTGCTCGGTATGCGGATGGCGGGAGACCTACCTTAGCATGCGGCTGCAACGCAGTGCAATATGTGGCGATCCCGCCGTCGAGCTATCATTGCCCGGCCCCCGCCACTCACACTCAATCGCGGCGCACGCCGCTGTAAAGGCCCACAGTGAACCTGCAACTGTCTGAAGACCAGGCCCTGCTCGAATCCACCCTGGAGCGCGTGTTCCGCGAGCATTCCACGGGTCCCCGCATACGCGCCGCCGAGCCCATCGGGTTTGACGCCGCGCTGTGGAAAATCCTCGCCGACCAGGGCATACCGGCGCTGCGCGTGCCCGAGGACAAGGGCGGCGGGGGCATGAGCCTCATGCACGCCGTGCTGGCCGCGGAACAGGCCGGGCGCAGCCTGGCGTCGGTGCCGCTCGTCGAAGCCATGGTCGGCAACCGGCTCCTCGCCCAATCCGGCGCCCCCGAGGCGAAGGCGCTGCTGGCCGACTGCATCGAGGGCCGCAAAATCATCACCCTGGCGCTGCGCGATGTCGGACGCGAGCCCAAGCAGCTGGTGCCCGGGGGCGCCGTCGCCGACGCCGTGCTGTGCCTGGAAGGCAACACCGTCACCCTGCGCAGCAGCGCGCCCAAGCTGCCCCTTCCGAAAGACGGCGAAGGCCAGCACCTGCACGGCGCCATCGCGGCGCAGGTGCTGGATCTGCGCGAATGCGCCGGCAAAGCCGAACTGCCCGGGGCACGCGGCGCCTTCGAGGCGGCGCTGGCCGAGTGGAAGCTGCTGACGGCCGCGCTGGTGGCGGCAATGGGCCGCCGCGCCATCGAGATGGCGGCGCAGTATGCCTGCGAGCGCGAGGCCTTTGGGCGCAAGATCGGCGAGTACCAGGGCGTGTCGCACACCCTGGCTGACGTGTTCTGCGACGTGGACGGCGCGCGCATGCTCACGTGGCGCACCGTGGATGCCATCGCCCAGGGCGAGCCGGAGGCGCGCACCATGGTGTCGCTCGCCTGGTGGTGGAGCGCGTCCACCGCGGGCAACGCGGCCCTCAAGTCCATGCGCGTGTTCGGCGGCTACGGCGCCGCCATGGAATACGACGCCCAGCTTTATTTCCGGCGCGCCAACGCGCATTCGCTGATCGCGGGCGACCCCGACAACGAGTTGGCGCGCGCCGGCGACCTGCTGTGCGGGACCGGCAACGCGGCCGCCTCGGCGAGCCTCCCGGAGGCCGGCGACATCGGCATCTCCTTCCAGTGGGGCCCCGAGGTCGAGGCGGCACGCGACAAGATGCGCGATTTCATCGCCAGGCACGGCAGCGAGGAATTGAGCCGCCGCCAACGCGACTCACTGGACGGATGGGACCTCGATCTGCAGAAGAAAATGGCCAAGGAGGGCCTGCTCTACCCCGAAATGCCCAAGGAATACGGCGGGCTGGGCCTGCCCAACAGCGCGGCCTCCGCGATGCGGGAAATTCAGTCCGAACACGGCTGGCACCTGCTGGTGCCAGGCGTGACCAACATCCTGTGGAAAATGATCCATTACTTCGGCGGCGACAAGCTGAAGCAGGATCTGCTGCCGAAGGTGGCCTCGGGCGACATCTACTTCGCCATGGGCTACACCGAACCCTCGGGCGGATCGGACATTTTCGCCGCCAAGACCACGGCCACGCGCGACCCTGAGAACCCCGGCGACTGGCTCATCAACGGCCAGAAGATGTTCACCTCCAGCGGCCACCGCTCCGACTACAACCTCATGGTGACGCGCACCGCGCCCGACAAGTACAAGGGCATCACGCTGTTCTTCGCCCCAACCCGCCAGCCCGGCTATTCCGTCACCGAGATCAAGACCATCGGCGACGACCGCACCAACGTGACCTTTTACAGCAACGTGCGCGTGCCGGACGCCTATCGCCTCGGCGAGGTCAACGGCGGGGTGAAGATCATGGCGCTGGCGCTGGCCATCGAGCAGTCCGGCGGGGGCCTGTACGTCACCGGGCT
Source organism: Burkholderiales bacterium (assembly GCA_035571675.1). Classification (GTDB taxonomy): domain Bacteria; phylum Pseudomonadota; class Gammaproteobacteria; order Burkholderiales; family SG8-39; genus CAIYPG01. The sequence continues at coordinate 3,787 of DATNCF010000202.1, forward strand.
GCGGGAACTGGTGCGCGAGGGGCTGGCCTGGGCCCGCACCAGCCGTGACGGCGCCAAGCCCATCGACAACCCGCGCGTTCGGCTGGCCATTGCCGAAACCGCGGCGCGGGCGCATGTCGAGGACGCGCTGTCCCGCCGCAGCATCTGGTCATTCGACGTGGACAAGGTGAAGAAGCACGAGGGCCCCATGGTGAAGCTGTTCGGCAGCGAATCGTGGCTGTACTGCAGTCAGAAGCTGATGAAGGTCGCGGCGCCGGACACGCTCTTCCGCGGCTACAGAGGCGCAGGTAGCATCGAATGGGCGGCGCGGCGCAACATCGCCGGCACCATCTACGCCGGGACCAGCGAGGTGCAGCGCAGCCTCATCGCCGAGGCCGGGCTGGGGCTTCCGCGCTCGCGCAACAAGTAATAGACAACATACGGAAAAGCCGGCGGGCCCTGGGACCAAAAGCCCGATACCCGAACCGACTCGCGTCTGGATGGGGTGCGCGCCAGCCCGCAAGGGGATTCTAGCGGCTTGGTTTGCCGGGGTTTCCAAGTACAGATTAAGGCCTGCCGCGAGGCGGCCGCCATCATCAAGTTGGAACCCCGATAACGCGGCGGCAGCGGCAACGCCAGCCGCTCGGACGGCAATGCCACGCGCGGTAGTACGATTAGGCGTCCGGGGTCTTTGGGCCGGACGCCTTCTCTTTTTTGCGAGCGCCGCCATGCCCCTGCCCCGCGTGACCGTTTTCAGCGAAGACACGCCCCAACCCCAGCCCGAGGCTTACGCGCGCGCCTATCCGCGCGGCATCCATCAGTCGCTCGCCGCGCCGTTGCGAGCGCGCGGCCTGGCGGTGCGCGACGCGCTGTGGAGCCAGCCCGAGCACGGCCTCTCCGATGACGTGCTGGCCCAGACCGACGTGCTGGTGTACTGGGAACACATCGCCGCGCAGAAAACCGACGAGGACGTGGTGACGCGGCTGCACCGCCGCGTCCTGGGCGGCATGGGCCTGGTGGCGCTGCATTCGGCCGCGGTGTCCAAGCTGTTGCGACGCCTGCTGGGCACGTCCGCCGGCTTCCGTTACCGCAACATCGGCGAGCGCGAGCGGGTATGGGTGATCGATCCCGCGCATCCCATCGCGCAGGGCGTGCCGCGCTACATCGAGTTGGAAGGCGAGGAGATGTACGGCGAGCCCTTCGACGTCCCGCCGCCCGACGAGCTGGTGCTCACAAGCTGGTTCGAGGGCGGCGAGGTGTTCCGCAGCGGCTGCTGCTGGCGGCGCGGACGCGGCAAGGTGTTCTACTTCAGACCCGGCCACGAGACCACGCCCACCTACGACAATGCCGACGTGCAGCGCCTGCTGTACAACGCCGTGCTGTGGGCGGCCCCGCAGGAGCCGCCCAGTCCCGTGCCCGAGCGCGCCATCAACGACAAGGACAACATTCTGGAGCAAGGCATGGTGCGGCGGCTGAAGGAAGGCCGCTAGGCCGCGTTCCATACCCGCCGCCTGACGGCCGCGGCGTCCGTCACGACACCTGGTAGTCGTTGCCTAGCGCTCCACCTCGTCCGACAACTTGATCACGGTCTCCACGTGGCCGGTTCCGCCACCCTCCGCGGAACGCGTGATCTGGTTGAAGCTGATGGTCTTGCCGGTGACGCGCGCCGCCCCGTCCCGCGCCAGGCGGTATTCGACCATGTACCGGAACTGGCCGAACACCGCTGCGTTGGGGAGGTTGTCAACCTTCTGCCATGGCAGGAAAAAAGACAGCTGCTGATGCGGCCGCACCTCGCCCTGCGACCCCGCTGCGGGCAGCGCAACGGTGACGGGGCTTTCATTGCCGTCCAGGCTGACGGCCACCCTGGTTACTTTCCAGTACAGGGGCTGTTCGGCGCGGCCCTCACCCTCGCCGAGGATGCCTGCCGCCTGCTCGTGCGTAAAGGCCAGGCGCGGCGCGAGATCAGCGCATCGTGTACTACCGGGCCAGCCCTGCGCTTGAGGGAGGGAGCTGCGGGAAGGAACCGGGCCGCCGGGCGGGCACCGCCCGCCCGAGGCTTCGCCGAAGGAGAACCCTCCGGCCGGACGCTCTTTGCGGAAACGGCCTGGCGGGACTCCTGAAACTCCACTACGTGGAATGACTTTGGCGGATGCAATCCGGCTTGCGGAAATCACGCCCGCGATTCGGCCTCGCCCGTCGACACTCGGGCGTGATGAGTCAGGACTTTTTGCCCTCGCGCGCCTCGCGCACGGCCCGCGCATGGTCGCGCCATTGCGGCAACGCCCACACATCCTGGTCTTCGCCCCAGCACGGCTGGCCGTCCAGTTCCCATTGCGCCAGACCGGACCAGTTGAGCATGGTGGGATAGGGCGTAAACACCATGCGGGTGAGCACCCGGCCGGTGGTGACCAGCGGCCGGCCCAGTTCGTCGCGGGCGTCCACGTGGATGGCGGCCACGTGGCCGTTGGCGTCGCGCTCCACGATGCGGCTGCCCGAAATGATTTTGGACCAGGTGCCGTCGCGCATCAGGAAGCCGTTGAAGACCTTGTCCTGGCCGGCGCGGTCCACGTAGGACATGACCAGGAAGGCGCTGTCGGCCGACGCCGTGGCGTAGGAGTAGCCCACGCGCAACTGCTTGCGGTCCTTGCGCGGCCCCCAGGCGCGGTCGCGCATGGCGAAGCAGTCCACGGGGATGTCCTCGCCGAACAGCCGCATGCGCCCCGTGACGTGCCCCGGCTGGTCGAGGTGGCCGCCCTTGTGGAACATTTCCGACTCGCCGCCCGACAACAGCGGCTGCATAAGCGCCTCGTAGCGCAGCTCCACGTCCAGGTCGGCGCTGCGGTAGCCGAACTCGAAGGTGTGGCCGGGCTTGATGCTTTTCACCCGGATGCCGGTGGGAAAGGTGATGTTGCGCAAGTCGGGCGGGGTGGGCAGGTGCGAGTGCTGGTGCCAGTGCCACACCGGCATTTCCCAGGGGAACATGGCCTTGTCGTCCCATACCAGCACGCCGCCGAAATGGATGCCGAGGTTGGGCCGGTAGACCGGGTACACGTAGCCGAACAGCTTGCGCTCGGGGACGAACCAGGAGAACCACATGGTTTCGGTCCACATGGGTTCTTCCTTGGGGTAGGGATGCAGGTTGTCGTCCGCCTCGGTCAGGCCCCAGTTGCTCTCATCGCTTGCCATGCTGTCTCCTCTCAACCTCCGAGGCCGATGCCCAGCGCGCGGCGCACCCGGCGCTCGGCATTGGGCAATGAACGCACGATACGCCCGGCGTGTCCGCCCAGCACCCGCAGCAGCGCGGGAAACTGCGCCGGCGGCGCGGCGTCGACCAGGGCGCCCAGGCCGGCGGGTTCGACGCCGAGCTCGCGTTTCGCTTCGGCGGCCAGGCGCTCGGCGCGCCACGCGGCCTGCTGCTCATAGTCGGCGAGGTGACGGACGA
>DATNCF010000203.1:0-2786 GCA_035571675.1 Burkholderiales bacterium
CAGTGTACCGTTGCCCATATCAAAGGTGAAGGCCAAGTGCCAGGAATGCTGGCGTACCATGCTCCACGCCACGTAAGGTAGCACTTCCTCGGGGGTGGAGCCAGTGACGGAGACAACAGGCTGGCCGCCGGCGAAACGAGATATCGTCACGGTGTCATCATTGGACGCAAACCCCATTTCTGTGGAGACAGATGGCCAGCCGATCTTGGCCAGCACTTCTTCGTTCTCTGGCACGACTACGCGCCAAGTGTTGCCGAACGTGGCTTTGTCAATCTTATGTGGGAGAAACCCGGCAAGGTTGCGTAGGGCAAGTCGCCAAAATCTGCCGATGGACGTGTTGGGCAAAAAACCATCGCGCATTACGCCCTGGGTATAGTTGAAGCCCAATTTCCGTATGATGGGCCCGTTGAGGATGATGAGAGTGTCTGAACCTGGGCTGTTACCGCTATGCTCCAAGCCATACGCAGGGTCGGACATGGCTTCCACCAAGGCGATCAGAATGGGCATGTATTCCGGCCTGCACCCTGCCATTACGCCATTCACGGCGATGCTCCATGCAGTGGCCGCTCGCTCCTCGGGTACCAAGGTCGCCACCACATCATCCGCGGACCGCTGAGTTTGCTTCAGGAAAAGTTGAATGCGATCGCGCGTCGGGGGAACGATTGGCAAACCGTCGCTCCACTCCTTATCCACAAAATAAGCATTCGCTTGATCCAGGGTACCTGCGAAAACGGATGATCCGGCCGTTGGCTCAGGGGACTCATCATCTCTCTTGCCCGGCTGCTGCTCGGCATCCCGCGTCAGCCCGGAAATGACCTCTGGAACCGTATACTTACGCACGTTTCGCTTCAATTCCTCCTCGGATTGCACTCCCGGATGCCCCGCCAAGCGCGCAACCGGCAATTTTTCGAAGCGCAGTGCCTTGGAAATCATGCCGGCTTGGCCGAGGAAGCCATCGCTAATTAGCGAAACAGTGGGGAAACCCGCCTCCTCGCAAATCGCACTCGCCCGCAACACGGCGGGCGTGCAACTGCCTCAAGCGCCTACTGCGGAAATTACGGCATCAGCATCCAAGTTGCGCAACAGTGCCGGGAGCTCCCGGACCACCTTTCGCTCTTGTGCACCATGAGTGTTGCCGAACTCCTTCCAATGCAGGAATTTGATATCGGGGAAGGTTCGACCCAGTTCCTCTGCGATGACCTCGAACATCAGATCGCCTTGGAACATCCCGTCCCATACAAACGCAATTTTTCTTCCCGCCAGATTTTCCAGGCGGCGGGCACCCGCCTTCTTTGCGTTCGGTTTCGGCGCGCGCGGCCAATAGACCTCGTAATAGCCCTCTCGGGACGATATTGTCATCTGTATGCTCCTTCCTATATCACTGGGCGCCCCGCTGTGCGTTGGAACGATGTTTGCCGGCTGTGAGCCCATTTTTCAGCGTTCTACCGCCTCGATCAAAACTTGACTGCCCTGCCGAATAGTCGGGGTGCGGCTTCAATGTGCAGTATTCCACGCGCAGTGGTTTGCAGCATTGTATGGGCCTACAAAGAGCGCGCGAGGCGCCGGAACGGCTGAGGAATCTAGGGGTGGCCGGCGTGGCCGTGCGCCTGGCAGGCCACGCTGCCGCGCTCGCGCGGCTCGCGGCGGATGCGCTCGATGGCTTCCTTGGTGGCGGCGTCGCGCGCGAGGTGCAGTATGACCAGGAAGCGCTGGTCGATCTGCAGCGGGCACCACCAGTTGTCGAAGCGCAGCACGCCGTGGCCGGGGTATTCGATCTCGGAGTAAGACTGCTCGCCGTGAAGGCTGGCGTCCGCCACGGCCCCCGCCTCATCCCAGATCTGGCGGAAGCGCGCATCGGCTAGATACGCGGCCACCTGCTCCGGCGGCAGGTGGCCCTCGACGGCGGCGGCGCGCAGCCGCGCCACGGCGCGCGACCGCAGCCGCGCGTAATCGAGGAAGCGCGAGGCGATGCGGTCCAAGGCGCTGCACCGCCCGAAGAAGGTCTCGGCAAGGGGGCGCCCCTGGATGCAGTCGCGGAACCACTGGGGTGTGAGGCCCATGACGCGCAGACACAGCGCGTTGACGTACCAGACGCGCATGTCGATGGAGTACAACGTGAGCGGCTGGGAGTAGGAACCGGCGTGCGTGGCCAGCCAGCGGGCGGCCTTGGCCGCGTCCTCGGCGTCGGGCAACGCGAACAACGGCGCGAAGCCGGCGATGCGCAACAGGAACTCGGTGTCGGGACGCGACAGTTCCAGCGCCTGGGCGATGCGCAGCAGCGTTTCGCGGTTGGGTTTGATGACGCCGCGCTCGATGCGCGACAGGTGGGCCTCGTCGCCGCCACTGGCCGCGGCAAGATCGGACAGCGTCCAGGGACGGCCGTTGTGCACCTGCCGGCGCTCCTGGCGAAAGGAGCGAATCGCGGCGCCCAATAGCGAGCCGCTATCAGCCTGAGCCTGCGCTGCGCGCGGCATAAGCAATCTCCTCCTTGCGTCCCTTATTCATGGAGCTTCCCCTTGAACCCCCAAGGCAATGTCTAAGACTGGCCCGTTGCTTCCACAGTCCAGAGTCCTCGGGGTATTGTAAGCGTGAGGCCATACTCGTGTCGCCCAAGCTAAAACCACGGGGTCGTCTATGCATCCCGCCGAGGTCGAATTCATCGGTGCAAGTCGCCTTGACGGGAGCTATGACTACGGGGAAATGCTCAGAGACAGCCCGCCATATCGGCGTTGATCGCGGCGGCTTCGACCGCCGCCGCCGCACTTGGAGGAACCACGATGCCAAGA
>DATNCF010000204.1:0-2793 GCA_035571675.1 Burkholderiales bacterium
TCGACCGGCGCTGCCGCGAAGTCCTGGGCGTGGAGGAGATCGAGTACTCGGCCGAGCCCAAGTTCGACGGCCTCGCCGTGAGCCTGCGCTACGAGAACGGGGTGTTCGTGCAGGGCGCCACGCGCGGCGACGGCGCAACGGGCGAGAACGTCACGCAGAACCTGCGCACGGTGCGCAACCTGCCGCTGCACCTGGGTGCGAAAATTCCCCAGGTGCTGGAGGTGCGCGGCGAAGTGCTGATGTACAAAAAGGACTTCGCCGAAATGAACCGCAAGCAGGCCGAGGCCGGGGGCAAGGCCTTCGTCAATCCGCGCAACGCCTCGGCCGGCGCGCTGCGCCAGCTCGACCCCAGGATCACCGCCACCCGGCCGCTGCGCTTCATGGCCTATGGCGTGGGAGAAGTGTCCGGCCGCCTGGCGCAGAGGACCCATTCCGATCTCATGGCGTGGCTGCGCGAACTGGGGCTGCCGGTCAACGGCGAGGCGGCCACGGCCAAGGGGCCCGACGGGCTGCTGGCCTATTACGCGCGCGTCCAGGCCAAGCGCAAGGATCTGCCCTTCGAAATCGACGGCGTGGTCTACAAGGTCAACGACTTCCGCCAGCAGGAGGAACTGGGGTTCGTGTCGCGCGCGCCGCGTTTCGCCGTGGCGCACAAGTTTCCCGCCGAGGAGGCGCTCACCCAGGTGGAGGACATTTACGTCAACGTGGGCCGCACCGGGGCGCTCACGCCGGTGGCCAGGCTCAAGCCGGTGTTCGTGGGCGGAGTGACGGTCACCAACGTCAGCCTGCACAACGAGGAAGAGGTGCAGCGCAAGGACGTGCTCATCGGCGACACGGTGTTCGTGCGCCGCGCCGGCGACGTGATTCCCGAACTGGTCAAGGTGGTGGCGGAGCGCCGGCCCGCCGACGCCAGGGCGTTCCACATGCCGCGCAAGTGCCCGGTGTGCGGCTCGGCGGCGGTGCGGCTGGAAGGGGAGGCGGTGACGCGCTGCACCGGCGGGCTGGTGTGCGGGGCGCAGCGCAAAGGCGCGCTCATCCACTTTGCCTCGCGCCGCGCCATGGACATCGAGGGCCTGGGCGAAAAGCTGGTCGATCAACTGGTCGAGGGCGGCCTCGTGCACACGCCGGCCGATCTGTACAGCCTGAGCGTGGAGACCCTGGCCGGCCTTGCGCGCATGGGCGAGAAATCGGCCGCCAACGTGGTCGAGGCCATCAAACGTTCCCGCGACACCACCCTGGCGCGCTTCATCAACGCCCTGGGCATACGCAACGTGGGGGAATCCACGGCCGCCGACCTGGCGCGCCACTTTGGCGCGTTGGGCCCGCTGCTGGAGGCGGACCTGCAGCGCCTGGAAGAGGTGCCGGACGTCGGTCCCACGGTGGCGCAATCGATACGGGAATTCCTGGACGAGCCCCACAACCGCAAGGTGATCGAGCGCCTGGTCGACCCCAAGGATGGCGGCATCCGGATCGAGCAGGCGTCACGCCCGGGCAACGTTGCGGCGGGCATACTGTCCAACAAGACCTTTGTCCTGACCGGCACGCTGCCGGGCCTGACGCGGGAGGAGGCGCGGGACCTCATCGAGGCCGCGGGAGGCAAGGTGCAGTCGTCAGTGTCGAAAAAGACCGACTGGGTCGTGGCCGGCGAAGCCGCCGGAAGCAAACTCGACAAGGCCCAGGCGCTGGGAGTTGCCGTGCTGGACGAGCCGGGGCTGCTCGCCCTGTTGAAAAAGAAAGGATAGTGCGTGAAAAAGATCACCAAAGCCGTGTTCCCCGTTGCCGGCATGGGCAGCCGTTTCCTACCCGTCACCAAGGCCAGCCCCAAGGAAATGCTGCCCATCGTGGACAAACCGCTTATCCAGTACGCCGTGGATGAGGCGATATCGGCCGGCGTCACCGACATGATTTTCATCACCGGGCGCAACAAGCGCGCCATCGAAGACCACTTCGACAAGGCTTACGAGGCCGAGTCGGAGCTGGAGCGGCGCAACAAGCAGGACCTGCTCAAGCTCATCCGCGGCGTCATTCCCAGCCACATCAATTGCATCTACATTCGCCAGTCCGAGGCGCTGGGCCTGGGGCACGCGGTGCTGTGCGCCCGGCCCGTGGTGCAGGATGAGCCGTTTGCCGTGATCCTGGCCGACGACCTGATCGACGGCGACCCCTCGGCCCTGGCGCAAATGGCCGGCCTGTTCGACAAGGAGCAGTGCTCCATCCTGGGCGTGGAGGAAGTGCTGCCCAGCCAGACCGAGTCCTACGGCATTGTCAAGACCGCCCCCGACAAGTCGCTGGAGCGCGTGACCGACATCGTCGAAAAGCCCAAGCCCGCGGTGGCCCCTTCCAGCCTGGCCGTGGTGGGGCGCTACATCCTCACGCCGCGGATTTTCACCCACCTGGAAAAGGGCACCCGCGGCGCGGGCGGCGAGATCCAGCTCACCGACGCCATCAAGGCGGTGCTGGACGAGGAGCGCGTGCTGGCCCATCGCTTTTCCGGCGTGCGTTACGATTGCGGTTCCAAGTTGGGCTACCTGCAGGCCACGGTGGACCACGGCCTTATCCACCCCGAGACGGGGGCGGAATTCCGCAAATGGCTGGCCGCCCGAGGCATAGCCAAGTAACAGGGCGCTCAGGCAAGGGGAGGATGAGATGAATCCCGGGGACGCATGGACGCTGCTCGATCAGTCGGACGTGATTTTCAGCGCCGAGGAGGTGCAGGCGTCCATTGCCACGCTGGCGGAGGCCATCAGCCGCAAACTGGCCGACAAGAATCCGCTGGTGCTCCCGGTGATGGGC
>DATNCF010000205.1:0-4995 GCA_035571675.1 Burkholderiales bacterium
ACATGGCCGAGGATTTCGAAGATCCGACCACGGTAACTCGCCGCACCCACGAACGCAGCAACAAGCAGGAGCCGGTGATCAAGGGCGTGCTGCCGGATGCACCGGCGCCGATCGCGGAGCCGAAGCCGGCACCGGTCAAGCCCGAACCTGTTGCAGCCAGGCAGCCGGTAGCGCGGGCGCCAGCCCCGGTTCGCACGCCGGCACCCGCCGAACACGGTTTCATGGCATGGATCAAGGGGTTGTTCGGCGTCGCGCCGGCACCGGTGGCCGCGCCGGCTCCCGTGGTCGAACCGAGAAAAGAGGAAAAGCGCGAAGGGCGTGGCGACGGACGCGGTGAAGGCCGCGGCGACGGCCGCCGCGGCGGGCGCGGGCGCGACGGCGAACGCCGTGATGGACGCCGTGGTGACGGACGCGGCCGCGACGGCGAGCAGCGCCGCGAACGCGAAGTCCGCGCCGAGGCCGCCGATGGCCAGCCGCGCACCGCCGAAGGTGCGCGCGGGCGCGATGGCGAGCAACGTGGCGAAGGCGGCCGCCAGCGTGACGGCGAGCAGCGACGCGGCGAGCGCGGTGAGCGCCAGGAGCGCGGAGACGGCCGCGAGCGCGGCGAAGGTCGCGGCGACCGCGAAGGCCGAGGTGAACGCCAGGGACCGCGGGAACGCCGCGACGGCGAGCCGCGCGTCAGTGCTGAGGGCACAATCGCAAACCTGCAGGCAGGCGTAGACGGCGCAGACGGCGCAGGCGCGGAACCGCGCCAGGACCGTGCGCCGCGTGGCGAACGCGGCGAGCGGGGCGAAGGCCGGCGCGAGCGCGGCGATGGGCGCCGCGGTGAACGCCGAGGCGACCGCGGCCCGCGCGAGGCGGCTGCCACAGGCGATGCCCCCGAAGCCGCAGCGCTGGCAGGCGCCGCGACTTCCGTCGGGCTCGTCACCGACATGGGCGACCAGCATGCGCCCGCAGCCGACGCCGTGCTCGAGTCCCACACCCACCAGGACGCGCGGTCGGCCGACGCGCAGGACAGCGAAGAGCGGCGCGACCGCCGCTCGCGCGACCGCTACGGCCGTGATCGCCGCGAACGGGGCGAGCGCCAGCCGCGCGAGGTAGGGGCCGAAGCACCCGTTGCGGCGCCGATCGAAGAGGCTGCGCCCGATCGGGTTGAGCGCACGCGCTACCCGACCGGGTTCGTGAACGAGGAAGCGGAATCGTCACCCGCAGCCGCGACTGCCACCTCCTCGGCCAGGCCCGCCGTGCCTGGAGCGCCTGTAAAGGCGCCCCTGCCAAAGGTCCAGCCGTTCCAATTGCCGGTCGATGAACTGGCCCACGTCGCCGAAGGCTCCGGCCTGCAATGGGTCAACTCGGACGCCGGGAAAATCGCGGCTGTGCAGGCGGCTATCGCGGCCGAGCCCAAGCCGGTGCGCGTGCCGCGCGAGCGGCCGCCGGCCATCGTCATCGACGAGGGCCCGCTGGTCCTGGTGGAGACCAGGCGCGACTTGCGCGAGCTGAAGCTGCCGTTCGAGCAGGGCAGCCTGCCGCTGCAATAAAGAAAACCGCGTGGCCGGTCTATTCGCCGGCCGCGCGCTTCCAGGCCCGGGCAGCAGTTTCGTGGTCGCCGCGTTCCTCGGCTAGCAACGCCAGGGCGCGCCAGGCGTTGCGGTGCAACTTCGCATCCTTCAGCCCGATCGACGCCTGGCTCATGAGCTGCTGCGCCTTGCCCCAGAGCTGGCGCTTCATGCAAGCCATGCCGGCGAGGTATTGCAGCGTCGCCTCGCGCGGGTTGGCTCTTTGCGCGGCTTCGATACGCGCCAGCCAGTCGGCATCGAAGCTGTCCAGGCCGGCTTCCAGCGCACCGACCAGCTTCACTTTCAGGTTTTCGTCCAGTGCTGACTGGCGTTCCCACACCGGCAGCAACCAGTCACGCGCGAGCTGCGCATCTCCTCCGAGCGCGCTGAGCCGCTGCGCCGCGTGAATCGCCAGCTCGGGCATCAGGCGCTCGCCGGGCTCCAGGGAATTCCAGGCGCGCTGCAACTGGGCGACGTCGTGCGCGCCGTTGAGCAGATCGACCGCCAGGCCGCGTACGATGCTCTCAGCCGCGCCCGCGGAAAAGGCCCGATGCTTGGACAGCAGGCGGGCCGTCTCGATCGCCTCGGCGGTCTGCTGGCTCAGGCGAGCCGCCTTCAGTTTCATTCGCAGCGCGATCGTGCGGCGCGCCGCGCCCTGCGGCAGTCCCTTCAGCCAGGCCATAGCGGTTTGCGGCTCCCGGTCATCCAGCGACCAGCGGGCCGCGCGCATCAACGCGCCCTCGTGCGTTTCCTGGGCGTCACGCGAGGAAGCCTGCTCCAGCGCCAGCTTCAGATGTTCTTCGCGGGCCGGCCTGTCCTGCAGCGCCTGCGCGCTCTCCGCTGCCAGCAGGTGAGCGAGCGTGCGCAGCTGCGCTGCATTGGCCGGCCGCTGCCCTCCGGTTGCCAGTGATTTTTCCTGGCCGATCGCCGCCTCGGCGGACTTGCGGGCGCGAATGAAGCGGCCGGCCAGCAGGTGCGAGAACGCATCGAGCAGCGAACCATGCATGGCTCGCTCTTTTTGCAGCGAACGCCAGCGCAAGGCCTGGCGCGGCAAGTCGAACAGGGCCGCGAGCGCTCCGAGTGCGGCATGCAGGAACACGAAAGCCGCAAACAGCAGCAGCAACACCAGGTTCAGGGACAGGTCCACCCGGTACGGCGGCCAGAACAAGGTGACGGTGCCCTGGTTGTTGCCCGCGAACAGCGCAATCGCGACGGCCACACCGAACAGGGCCAGAAGCCAGAGAGCGGCGCGCATCAGTGACCGCCCGGCCGCCCGTAGGGCACTGAGGCCTTGCAGGCCGCTCCCCTGCGTGACGCAGGGGTCCTTCGTGCCGTCCAAGCCTGCGCAGGCAGGCTTGGAGCCGCGGCACTCAGCCCCCTCGGGGGGCAGCGAACGACGTGAGCGTGGGGGCCTCTCATACCTAGCGACCCGCCGCCGCCGTGGCCAGCACGGCGAGAGTCTCGTCGATGCGCGGCAGTTCGACAGTGCGCAGCTGGCCCTGCACCTGCTGGAGCAGCGCGGCGGCGACCTGGGTCCTGCGCGCAGCCGGATCGAAGTACTTGCGCAATGCCATCATCGCCGCGGCGATATCGGTCCGCGCCGAATCGGTCTGGCGCGCCAATAGCCCCAGCCGGGCATTGAGCAGCTTGAACTTGAGGTTTTCGCGCAGGAAAAAGGCCTGCTCGGGAGCCAGCAGCACCGCTTCGGGCTGATCCACCCGGCTGACCCGCACCAGGCTGCGCGCCTCCTCGCGGATGTCCGCCAGAACCCCTTCCCACCATTGAACTCGCGCCGGTGCGTTCTGCTTGCGCGGCGTCGCCGGAGCACCCGCATTGGCAACCGCATTCGCGAGCGGCAACTCATCCACAGAGCGCGCCAGCTCGTCCAGCTTGACCAGCAGGCCCGGCACGTCGGTGACGCTGGCGGCCCGGATGCGGTCAATATCGCGCGCCACTGCGGCACGCACGCGTTGCAGCCGCGGCTGGGCAGCACGCTCCAGGCGCTTGTCGGCGCTGCGCAACTCGGCCAGCAATGGCTCGGCGCTGCCGGTCAGCTGGGCCTGCTGCTGGGCCAGCCGCAGGGCCGACTCGATGTCGACCACGAGGTTTTCATCGCGTGAGCGCGACAGGCTTTGGATCAATTCCTCGACCTGGGTGCGTTGCAAGGCCACTTCGCCCAGCCGCGTATCCGTCAGGGCCTGGCGCGCCGCCGTTTCGCGCGCCACCTCTTGCGCCTGCCGGGCGAGCGCGCGCGCCTCGATCGCGTTACCGCCGGCCTCCTGGCTTTGTCGCGCCAGTTGTTCCTGGATGGTGGAAAGCTTCTGCCAGAGCATGGCACTGAGCGCCAGCGCCACCGCGGCGAGGGCCAGAAACAAAAACATCACACCTCGCGGCAGCAGCACGCCGCGCGGCTGCGCCTGCGCAGTGGCGATTTCCAATGCGGGGAGCTGGCTTGTGTCGGCAGGAGGCGGACTCGAGGACTCAGAACTCATCGAAACGATTCTAGGGCCGCCACAACGGCGTCCATCGAGGGTCGTGACTCGCAAACTACACCGAATCCCGCCGCACGAGCCGCCTTGGCGATGCGCGGGTGTGTCGCCACGGCGCGGGCCAGCGCCCAATCGTGGCCCGGCAACAATCCTTGCAGATGCGCGATTGCCTGCGAGCTGCTGAACAGCCAGACGCAGTCGTTGGTTCCCGTGGCCTGCTTCGCCTGGGCGAGCTGCTCCTGGCTGAGGCGAGGCGGCTGGCGCCGGTACGCAACGACGAATTCCACTTGCGCCCCGGCCGCGACCAACTGGTCAGCCAGCCAGTCCCGGCCGCTGCTGGTCCCCTGGGCATCGCCGCCGCGCACGATCAGCACGCGGTCGCCGGCGGCGACCTGGCCCGCGACCTGCTGCCAGAGCGTCTCGGAATCGAATTGCGCAGCCTCCGGCGGCGGCGCATCGACCAGCGTGGCGTCCACGCCGGCCGCACGCAACGCGTCGCGCGTTCCCGCTCCCGGTGACCAGGCGCGGGTTTGCGCCGGCCAGTGCGCGCCGACCGGCTTCTGGCCGAAGAAATGCCGCACCGCGTTGCCGCTGACGAACATCGCGGCGCGAAAGCGATCGAGCTGCCCCCACGCCAGCGCGATGGCGGCACCGCCAGCGACCGGCGCAATTTCGATCAGCGGGAGCGCCTGCGCATCCAGGCCTCTGCGGCGGAGTTCGTCGACCCAGCGCCGCGCTTCGTTCGCCGGTCGCGTGACGAGAACACGCATGACGCCGTCGGCGTCAGTGGGCGCCACCGGCGCGCAGCCGCGCCGCGACGCCGGCGCCCAGTTCCGCCGCTTGCTCAAGGTCGGCCGCCGCGGCAGCGGACTGGGCGCGGACCAAGGCGCTGGAGCCCTCCGGCTCGCCCCAGGCCGCGCGCAGTTGCAGGTACTCGCCCGAGAACGTGG
>DATNCF010000206.1:0-7999 GCA_035571675.1 Burkholderiales bacterium
TGCGTGCCGCAATACGAAGACATCCCGGGCTGGAGTGAAAGCACCGTCGGGGTCAAGCGCTACGAGGACCTGCCCGGCGCCGCGCGCAGGTACCTGGAGCGCATCCAGGCCATCCTCGGCGTCCCCGTGGACATGATCTCCACCGGCCCCGACCGCGACGAGACCATCGTGCTGCGCCACCCGTTCAAGGCATAGCAGGCGGCCATGGCGGGAGACCTGTACGTCAGTTGGGACCAGTACAACGCCGACGTCGAACGCCTCGCCACGGCGCTGCGCGACACGCGCTGGCCCTTCAACCAGGTGATCTGCATCGCCCGCGGCGGCATGCGCGTGGGCGACGTGATCTCGCGCATTTTCAAGGTGCCGCTGGCGGTGATCTCGACGCAATCGTATTCGGGAAAGGCCGGGACCGAACGGGGAGAATTGACCGTTGCGCGGCAGATCACCATGGCACAAGAGCATTTAGGCGACAAGGTGATCCTGGTAGACGACTTGGTGGACTCAGGGATAACCCTGGATGTCGTCAAAAGGCATCTGCTCGAACAATACCCGGTCATCACCGAGATCAGGACGGCGGTGCTTTGGTACAAGGCGGTTTCGAATTACCGGCCGGATTATTACGTGCATTATCTGACCGAATCGCCTTGGATTCACCAGCCGTTCGAGAAGTACGACCTGATGAAGGCTGAAGACCTACCGAGAAGCGCCTGAATCACAAACCGGGTAACCGAACTCGCACGATGCGCATTTGGTAGGCAGATTCAAATTACGCTGGCCCACCCCGCTTATTCGTAGTGTGACCACATGCGGATCACTTTCACGATCCGCTCCTTCTCCAGCACCTGATAAACCAACCGGTGCTGGATGTTGATCCGCCGCGAATAGGCACCCTCCAGGTCGCCCACCAGTTTCTCGTACCTCGGCGGCGTCTGGAAAGGATTGCGCTCCAGCACCGCGAGCAACGCCTCAGCCTGTGGCCTCAACCCTGATTGGACAATCTTTTTGGCGTCTTTCTGGGCCTGCTTGGTGAACAGGACCTGCCAGGCCACGCTACCAGCCCGGCTTCTTGGACAGCTTGGATACCGGCGTCTTTAGGCCGCGGCGGATGGAATCGCGCATGCCGGGGATGGAGAGCAGGTACAGCGTCTCCTGGATGGCACTCCAGTCGTCCTCGCCCACCAGCACGGCATTGTTGCGCTTGCCCGATATGCGGATGGGGGCGTGGCTTTCCGCGGCCTCGTCGATCAGGCGGTAGAGGCTGGAGCGTGCCTTGCTGGCAGTAACGGAACTCATGGCGATCCATCAATTGGAAGACAGTAACACGGAATCGTACCACATTACGTACGAGTTGTGTCACCACACATTCCTCGGTCAGAACGGGGTACACCATCGCCTCGCCTCGGTTATCCAACCAACCGATACCCCGCCGCCGCAAAATGATGGTCGAACGTAAACGCGATCCGAATGCGGGCGCGCTTCATGATCGTGAAGCTCGTCGCATCGACGGCCGAAAGCTTGCGCAAGTCAGCGCGCCTGAAATATTCCCAAGATTGCTCAAGGTCGCGCAGTTCGCAGGGAAGCACCTTGACAACACCAGGTTGATGGATCGATTCCTTCCACGATAGCGCCACATCCCGGTTCGCATTGCGGTCGAGGAATGTGAAGGTTTCGATGACGACCGGCAGGGAGGTGTGCAGTTTCGAGGCCGATTCCTTCAGCAACTCCCATTGTTCCCGCGCCTGCTCGTGCAGCGGGTCTCGGGAGAGCGCCAGCGCAATCCATGCTCCGCTGTCGACAAAAACGGCCTCCCGCTGACGCATCAGACTTCGTCGTAAACGCTGTCGTGGTCGACGGATGTTCTTTTGGGCTCGCCGTCCCAGATGGCCACCGGACCGGAAACCTGCGGCTTCAGCACCACCTTGCGGATAGCGTCGCGCACAAGGTCAGCCACACTGCGCCCTGACCGGGCCGCGGCCTTGCGCAGGGCGTCGAGTTCTTCCTTGGGCAAGTAAACCTGGGTTTTTTCCATGTATGTCATCTTATCACTGCTAATGACACATATCAATGACGATGAGGACGGCCACAGCGGCCCTGCTACCGCAACAAGCGCGGCATCACCGTCGACAACGGCGAGCCCCGAGGGCAGGGAGGTGGTGCTGGCGCTGGCGGAGAACCACAAGACAGCACCATTGCCGTTCTGGCGGCGCAGCAAGTCCATTGGGATTGCAACGAACTCCGCCTGATACAAACGCCATCCACCGAAGATCGGCGAGCACACCAACCAAGTGCTGAAAACGTTCTGGGCTGAAGCGAAGACCGCATCACGCAGGCCCGCGCCTCCGGCGCGGTATAGGCCAGGTTGTTCATTCCGGACGCTGCGGTAGCAGCGAGCCGAAATCCAGGGCGTACTGGATTCCCGCTTTCGCGGGAAGACGTCAGTGCGCAGAAACCATCTGCCGGGCTGGAAGCCCGGCCCTCGTGAAATCAGCCTAACCTTCCGAAGGTGCTGGCCCAGTTGATTGGTCAGCTACCCGTATATTTTGGCGGGCGCTTTTCTGTATGTGCCGCGCGCATTTCCCGTGAATCGTCCGACTTGTTCACGAACGTCTGGGCGATCAATTCCAATTCCATACTCGCCCTGACCTCCGGCTCCGCAAGCTGTTTTATCACCCGCCGCGCCATCTTCACCGTCGCCGCAGGCATCGACGCGATCTTGCGCGCGATGTCCATCACCGTCTCGTCCAGCACTTCTTTTTTCACTAATCGAGACACGATGCCGTGAGAAAACGCTTCCTGCGCGTCCATGGTCCGCCCCGTCAGCACTAAATCTGATGCTACTCCGTGGCCGCAGATCTGAAACAGCCGCGCCACGCCACCGGTATCGGGAATAACTCCGTGCAGCACCTCCGGCAACATGAACCGCGCATCCTCTGCGGCGATGCGCATGTCGCATAGCAGCGCGCGCTCGAACGAGCCGCCGATGGTCCAGCCGTGGTGGGCGACGATGATGGGCGCCTCGAGCTCGAAGATCTGCTGAATGCCGCGGATGCCCCGGCGCATCAGCTCGTGGTGCGACACGCCCGCCGCCGCCCCGCCCAGGGCCGACACGTCGCGGCCGGACGAGAACGACTTGCCCTCGCCGCGCCACACGATGGCGCGCACGTCGTTGCGGCCGCGCAGTTCCGACAGGATCTCGGTCAGACGCAGGTCCATGGCGTCGTCGAAGGCGTTGTGCTTGGCCGGGTTGTTGTTGGTGATCACCGCGACGTTGCCGTCGTAGCGCAACTCGATTTTTTCGGTCCGCGTGCTGTCGTTCATGTGGTCGCTCCGAAGGGGGGCTCGAACCTCATTGTAGTGGGCCCGGGCGCCGGACCGCGCCCGGGCCTCAAGTTCCGCGGCCGTGTGCCGATATGGATGTCAAGGGCGTGGACATGCCCCCGGATGGTTTCCCCGCGCCCTTCTCCCTCGCTCCTGGGGGAGGGGGGCCTTTTATTCCGCTGTGTTATTGCGGCCGACTGCCAATTATCACCGGCCTGGCGTGGGCAAAAAGTCCTGCGTGATCTCACGTCGCGGCCATGGACCGCGGCGGCTGTTGCACAATGGCTGAACACGAAGTCTCTTCAGGTATGACAATGTCCTGGAAAAGTGACAAGGCCGGAACGGCCTCTTATCGGGGAGGGGGTTATGGTCGGATCCTATAACTATTGGATGGTGTTCCTGTCGGTGGTGGTGGCCATACTGGCTTCCTACACCGCGCTCAACCTGGCCACGCGCATCACGGCTTCCAAGGACGCGGTGGCGCGCGCCTGGCTGATCGGCGGCGCGATTTCCATGGGCGTGGGCATCTGGTCCATGCACTTCATCGGCATGCTGGCGTTCAGCCTGCCCATCCCGCTGGGCTACGACGTGCCCGTCACGCTGCTGTCCATGCTCATCGCCATCCTGGTATCGGGTTTCGCGTTGTACGTCGTAAGCCGGGCTACGCTGGGCTGGCGGCGCCTGCTGGTGGCCGGCGCGCTCATGGGCGGGGGCATCTGCGCCATGCACTACACCGGCATGGCGGCCATGAAAATGGACCCCGGCATCCACTACAACCCCGTGCTTTTCGGCGCCTCGGTGGTCATCGCCGTCGTGGCCTCGCTGGCCGCGCTGTGGATCGCCTTCACCCTGCGCGCCAATTCGAGCTGGATGCGCCTGGCCAAGCTGGGCAGCGCCGTGGTGATGGGCTTCGCCATCACCGGCATGCACTACACCGGCATGGCGGCTGCGGAGTTCGCCGAGGGCTCGATCTGCCTGTCCAGCCCGCTCACCGATTTCAACTGGATGGCCGGCACCATCGCGGCGCTGACCGCCATCATCCTGTGCGTGACGCTGGGGCTGTCCATCCTCGATGCACGCATGGCCTCCAAGACCGCCAAGATGGTGGAGTCGCTCAGGCGGGCCAACGACGAACTGCAGCACCTGGCCCTGCACGACGCGCTGACGCGCCTGCCCAACCGGCTGCTGCTGGAGGACCGCTTGAACCAGGCCCTGGTGCAGGCGCAGCGCAGCGGCGTCGGCTGCGCCGTGATGTTCGTCGATCTTGACCGCTTCAAGACCATCAACGACTCGCTCGGGCACTTCGTGGGCGACGAGCTGCTGCGGGCCGTGGCGGCGCGGCTGCTGTCCCTGGTGCGCGAGGAGGACACGGTGTCGCGCCTGGGCGGCGACGAGTTCGTCATCCTGCTGAAGGAAATCACGTCCGAAGGAGCCACGGTGGTGGCGGACAAGGTCCTGAAGACCCTGGGGCAGGCTTTCCGCATCCATTCCCACGAGCTCATCGTCACGCCCAGCATCGGCATCAGCCTGTTCCCGGCGCATGGCAACACCGTCCAGGCACTGCTCACCCAGGCCGACGCGGCCATGTACTCGGCCAAGCAGCGCGGCCGCAACAACGTGCAGGTGTTCGCCGCGGACATGAACATATCCTTCCCCGGCAAGCTCAAGCTCGAGACCGACCTGCGCCGCGCCCTGGAGCGCCGCGAGTTCGTGCTCCACTACCAGCCCAAGGTGGACATGCGCTTCGGGCGCGTGGTGGGCATGGAGGCGCTGCTGCGCTGGAACCATCCCGAGCGGGGCGTGATTCCGCCCAACGAGTTCATTCCCCTCGCCGAGGAGACCGGGCTCATCGTGCCCATCGGGCGCTGGGTGGTCGAGGAGGCCTGCCGGCAGACCCGCGCCTGGCACAAGAAGGGCCTGGACAAGCTGCGCGTGGCGGTGAACATCTCGGCCGTGCAGTTCCGCCAAAAGGACCTGCTGGACATCGTCACCCGGGCGCTGACGGCCGCGGGCCTCGCCCCTGAATACCTGGAAGTGGAAATCACCGAGAGCACGGTGATGGAGAACGCCTCCGATGCCGTCACCACCCTGGAACGCCTGGCGCGCGCCGGCGTGCGCATTTCCATCGACGATTTCGGCACCGGCTATTCCAGCCTGGCCTACCTCAAAAGCTTCCCCATCGACACGCTCAAGATCGACCGTTCCTTCATCCGCGAGATCTCCGAGGACCGCGACGACGCCGCCATCGTGCGCGCCATCATCGGCCTGGCGCACAACCTTCGCCTCAAGGTGGTGGCCGAGGGTGTGGAGACCGAGCAGCAGTTGCATTTCCTGCGCTCGCTGGAAAGCGACGAGTACCAGGGCTACTTCTGCAGCCGCCCGCTGTCGGCGGCCGACTTCGAGCGTTACATGCGTGAAACGGGGGCCTCGCACCTGCGCCTCGCCGCGCAGTCGTAGCCGCACGGCCCCCGTTACTTTCAACAACCCGTGGGGTCGCCGGTTCCCCGGCGGCGCCCAGACAGGTAGCGGCGCGGCTGCGATGAGCATTGGGCGGCGTTGAGCGCATCATCCCGGAAGAGTCCCAGGACGCGGCCTGCGTCCGCGGAGCGTTGGCGCAAGCGGCTGGCGGCGTGGCATGATCCTGCCAGGAGGAAAGCATGCACACCGACGAGGTCATTCACCCCGAGCGCGAGTCCTACGGCAAACCACTGGACGGCATCCGGGTGCTGGCGCTGGAGCAGCAGCAGGCGCTGCCCTATTGCACCCAGTTGCTGCTGCGCCTCGGCGCCGAGGTGGTGCGCGTGGAGCATCCCGGCCGGGGCGAGACCGGCCGCGACACCCTGCCGGCCATGAAGGACCCGCAAGGCCGTTCCACCGGCGCCACTTTCCTGCGCAACAACCTGGGCAAGCGCGCGGTGGCCATCGACCTGAAATCGCCTCGGGGGCGCGAGCTCATTCTCAAGCTGGCGCCGCGCTTCGACGTGGTGGCCGAGAATTTCCGCGCCGGCACGCTGGCGCGCATGGGCCTGGGCTACGAGGACGTGGCAAGGGTTCATCCCAAGGTGGTGTACGTGTCGGTGAGCGGCTTCGGCGCCGACGGCAAGTCGGCGTATTCCAAGTGGTCGGCCTTCGCGCCGGTCGTGGAGGCCATGGCCGCTTTCACCGACATCCGGCGCGAGCCGGACGAAGAACCCCAAGTGGGCCGCGCCGGCGCCATCGGCGACACCTCCACAGGCCTATTCGCTGCGGTGGGCATCCTCGCGGCGCTGCGCCACCGCGACCGCAAGGGCATCGGCCAGCACGTGGACGTGGCCATGTACGACTCCATGGTGTGCATGAACGACGTGCAGATCAACTATTACTCCATGGGCCGCACCCACAACGGCCCGCCGCCCTCGGTGACCTGCGCGTTCCGCGCCAAGGACGGCTGGTTCGTGATGATGTGCAGCCGGCGCGCCCAGTTCAAGATTCTGGCCGAGAGGGTGGGCTGCCCCGAATGGCTGGACGACCCGCGCCTCGCCACGCCGCAGCAGTGGGGCGAACGCATCGAGGACACCATCCGCCCGGCGGTGGAGCGCTGGGCCGCCACGCGCGGCAAGCGCGAGGTGTGCGAAATCCTGAACGGTGCCGGCGTCGCCGTCGGGCCGTGCCATTCGGTGGCCGAGGTGATGGCCGACCCGCACGTGCGCGACCGCAACATGCTGGTGGAAATGCCGCGTGTCGACGGCGTGGAGCGGCCCGTGATCACGCCGGGCAATCCCATCAAGCTGTCGAAAATGGCCGAGGGGCCGGAGAGGCGTGTGCCGTGGCTGGGCGAGCACACCGACGCGGTGCTGAAAGAAGAGCTGGGGCTGGATGCCGCGGCCCTGGCCGAACTGCGCGCGGCCGGCACCATAGCCTGAGAAGCGGCCTGAAAAAGCGGCCTGAAGGAGCGGCGACTTTCGGCGCGCCGCCTTGCGCTGCGTTGCTTACTGGGGTTGCATGCCCAGCTGCTTGGCGGCGCGGGTCATGCGCTCGGTTTCGCGCGCCACCAGCGCGCGCAGTTCCTCGGGGCTTCCGCCCACCACTTCCTGGCCGCCGTCGTTGAGCCGCTTCTTGAGGTCGGGTTCGCGGATCGCGGTGTTGATGGCGCGGTTGAGCGTGGTCACCACGTCGTTCGGCATTCCCGGCGGCCCGATCACGCTGAACCAATTCACCGTCCCCTCGTAGCCGGGTACCTGCTCGGCGATGGCCGGCAGGTCGCCGAACATGGGAAAGCGCTTGGACGACACCACGGCCAGGAGGCGCGTCTTGCCGCCGTCCACGAAGGGCTTGGCGATGAGGAAGTTGTCGAACGCCACGGGCAGCTCGCCGGTGGCGATGGCCTGCTGCTGCGCCGCGCTGCCGGCATAGGGGATGGGGTTCACGGTGGTGCCGATCATGGATGCGAAGGTGCTCACGTCCATGGCCACGGCGCCGGGCAGTGCCCCGAAGTTCACCTTGCCGGGACTGGCCTTGAGATAAGCGATGAGCTCGGCGAGCGACTTGTAGGGCTGCGCCGCGTTGACCGTCACCACCAGCGGGGCGGCGCTGACCTCGACAATGTGGGTGTAGCCGTTCACCGGGTCGATGTTGTAGGCGGCCAGCATGAACTTCAGGGTGATGAGGCCGGTCGCGCCCATGCCGATGGTGTAGCCGTCGG
>DATNCF010000207.1:0-9139 GCA_035571675.1 Burkholderiales bacterium
TGGCGCGCCTGGACAAGCTGCTGGGCGTGAACACGCGCGCCGCCTATGCGCTGTGCCAGGAGGCCTGGCCGGTGATGCAGCGGCAGCGCCACGGCCGCATCGTCATCGCCGCCTCCACCGCGCTGTACGGGATGGCGGGCAGCGTGCCCTATTCCACGGCCAAGGCCTCGTACATCGGCTTCACCCGCGCGCTGGCGGCCGAGGGCGCCGCGCACGGCATCAAGGTCAACGCCGTCGAGCCTGCCGGGGCGACGCGCATGGCCGAGAACCTGGCCGAGTCTCCCTTGCGCACCTGGTTTCTCCATACCATGAAACCCGAGCGCGTGGCGCCGCTGGTGGCGGCGCTCAGTCACGAGCGCTGCCCGGTGAACGGCGAGTTCTTCATCGTGGGCGGGGGCCGCGTGGCGCGCACCCTGCTCGGTGAAACCCACGGCTGGGTGGACCCGGACCACAGTCCCGAGGACGTGCTCGAACACCTGCCCGAAGTCATGGCCGACGCGCGCCGCTACTTTCCCAATGCCGGCGATTCGGTGCTGAAATACTCGGCCTTGGCCCTCGGCTATGATATGGATGACTCGGCCGTAGCCGCCAAACCCGCTTCCGGTTCCAAGTAGTTCTCCGGGGAGGGCGCTGGCCGTCTGCCGCACGCCCCACCCAAAGGAAAGAGGAGAACCATGAGCGACAACGCCAAATCCCTGCTGCGCGTCGACCGCGACGGCCTGTGCACCCTGACGCTCAATAGGCCTGACCAGTTGAATGCGCTCAACCTGGCCATTTTCCAGGAACTGGACGCGCACATCACCGACCTCGCCGCCAAGACCGACAGCATCGGCTGCGTGGTGATCCGCGCCAATGGCCGCTCCTTCAGCGCCGGCGCCGACCTCAAGGACATCTCGGCCCAGTCGGCCAAGGGCGCGGCGCTCAGCCCTACGTACAAGGCCAAGGTGCTGGAGCGCCTGGAGGCGCTGCCGCAGCCGGTGATCGCGGCCGTGCACGGCCATTGCTTCACCGGCGGCTTGGAACTGGCCGTCTGTTGCGATTTCATATTCGCCGCCGAATCGACCAAGTTCGCCGACACCCACGGCAAGTGGGGCCTGGTGGCGGGCTGGGGCCTGCTGCAGCGCCTGCCGCGGCGCATTGGCATCGCCAAGACCAAGGAAATGGGCATGACGGCGCGGCACTACACGGCGCGCCAGGCCGAGGCCATGGGCTTGGCCAACTTCGTCGTGGCCGATGACCAGTACGACGCCGAGCTCGACCGGCTGGTCAAGGACATCCTGGCCAATTCCTGGCACACCAACCGCAGCAACAAGCGCCTGCTGGCCGAGACCGACGGCATGAGCCTGCCCGTGGGGCTGGCCTATGAGTCGTATCGCCATCCCGGCCGCGCGCCCGATTCGGCGCAGCGCGTGGCGAATTTCGCCAACAAGAAATGAAGCCGTCGCTGCGGCGGTGTGCGCTGGGCGCGGCGCTGGCGGCTTCGGCGCTGGCGCTGCTGGCGGCCTGCACCATGGGTGGCCCGACCAATGCGGTCGGAGGTGCGTTGCCGGACTACGCGGCCATCATCGCCAGTCCCGACCGCAGCGACGCCGACCGCCAGACCGACGTCCGCCGCAAGCAGCCGCACTTCCTGGCCTTCACGCGCGTGCGCGCTGGCATGAAAGTGCTCGACTTGGGCGCCGACGCTGGCTATTCCACTGAGCTCATGGCGCGCACCGTGGGGCCCAGCGGCACCGTCTACGGCCAGAACTCCCAGGAAGTGCTGGACACGCTGATCAAGGACCGTTTCGACGTGCGGCTGAAAAAGCCGGCCATGGCCAACGTGGTGAAAGTCGTGCGCGACTTCGATGACCCCGTGCCGCCCGGGGTGAGCGACCTGGACGTGGTGACCTTCTTCTTTGCCTACCACGACCTCGGTTACATGAACGTGGACCGGGCGCGCATGAACGCAGCATTGTTTCGCGCACTCAAGCCGGGCGGACACTACATTATCGCTGACCACTCGGCGCAGCCCGGCGTGGGCATGGGCGTGTCCAAGACCCTGCACCGC
Source organism: Burkholderiales bacterium (assembly GCA_035571675.1). GTDB lineage: Bacteria > Pseudomonadota > Gammaproteobacteria > Burkholderiales > SG8-39 > CAIYPG01. The sequence goes on from DATNCF010000207.1 coordinate 2,051, forward strand.
GTCGACGAGGCGCTGCTGAAGCGTGAGGTCGAGGCGGCGGGGTTCAGGCTGGTGCGCGAGGAGAACTTCATGCGCAATCCGGAAGATACGAGGGACACGCCGGTGTTCCGCTCAAAAGTGCCCGTAGATGAATTCGTCCTGGATTACATTAAGCCGTAAAAGGACTTAGGGTTCATTCGGCCGTCAAGCCGCGTGGCTCGGTACTTCGTGGAATCCGCGAGATCGTGCGGCAGTTTCTTTGGTCTAATTTGATCCGAGTTGGCGACTGTAGCCGACTATTTTTGCGGCCTTGTCAGACACTTCGGTCGCTTCTCGCCGCGGTGAAATTTGGTCAAAGGAAATGGGCGCAAAATGCTGGTCGAGGACGCGGAGAAACATACTCGCATATTGAGGGCTGAATGAAAGGTATTCTTGCCTTTCGCCCTTTTTATATAAGTCCCCGGCTTGCCAGCTCGTCCTTGAAGTAGGCGTAGAAGAACGGTGCGGCGATCACCCCCGGCAGCCCGAACGCTGCCTCCATCACCAGCATGGCCAGGAGCAACTCCCAGGTCGCCGCATGAATGCGCGACCCCACGATGCGCGCGTTCAGGAAATATTCCAGCTTGTGGATCACCACTAAAAATACCAGTGACGCCACCGCCGCCTGGAACGAGAAGCCCAGGCTCACCACCACGATCAGCACGTTCGACACCAGGTTGCCGATGATGGGCAGCAGGCCGGCCACGAAGGTAATGAGGATCAGTGTCTTGACCAAGGGCAGGTGCACGTCGAACAGGGGCAGCACCGCCACCAGGTAGATGGCCGACAGCACGGTGTTGAGCAGGGAAATGCGCACCTGGGCGAACACCACGCGGCGGAAGGCCTCGCCCAGGCGGGTGATGGAGGCGAACAGCGCGCGCGCCAGCGGCGGCTGGTCTTGCGGGGCCGGGGCGCGGCGCAGCGCCACCAGCGCGCCCACCACCAGGCCGACCAGGATGTGCGCGGAAATGCGCACCGCCACTTCGCCCATGCCGGTGAACGAGGTGGCGTGCTCGTGCAGCCAGTCCACCACGTTGGCCTTGATCTCGTTCATGCTGTCGGGCACATACACGGCCAGCCACGCCGGCAGCGAGTCGCGCACGTCGCTGATGATGCCGGCGAGCTTGTTGAGCAGCTCGGGCAGGCTGCCTGCGTCGCTTCTGAAAAAAGCCACCAGTCCCAACACCAGGGCGGCGAGCAGTGCGGCGATGACGGTCGCGAGCAGCGTTACCGCCATGCCCTTGCCGCGGCCGTCGCCGGGACGCAGGCGTCCGTGCAGGCTGTACAGGCGCGGTTCGATCGCGCGCACCAGCTCGTACACCACCAGGCCGGAAATCAGCGTGGACAGCAGGCGCAAGTGCAGGGTGAGGAACAGCCCGGCTGCAATCAGTATCGACGCGGCAATGTCGTAGCGGTCGCGCCAGCCTCGGTGCGGCGACGGGGAGCCTGGAGCGCCGGAAGGTTCCGGCGCCGCGCCTGCCGTGTTTGCCATGCTCAGGGCGCCGGCCACCAGTGGCGCATGAAGCCCAGTTCGCTGCTGGGTCTGGTGGAAAAGCGCGGCGCGCGCTTTTCGGCGAAGGCGGCGGGTCCTTCACGCGCATCGGCCAGAGCCATGAGGCCGGTGAGCGCGCGGCACTCCATGCGCGAGGCCTCGAGGGGATGGCTGGCCGACAGCATGTTCCACATCAACCGGCGGCTCAAGGCCACCGCGGCAGGGGAGGTGTTGTCCGCGATTTCGCGCGCGATGGCGCGCGCCGCGGGCAGCAGCTCGCCAGCCGGCAGCACGTCGCGCACGAAACCCGAGGCCTTCAGCTCGTCGGCCGCAACCATGCGTCCGGTGGACACCCATTCCATGGCGCGCGCCATGCCCACCGCGCGCGGCAGGAAGAAGCTGGAGCAGGACTCGTTGCAAATGCCCCGCCGCGCGTAAATGAAGGCGAGGCGCGCGCCCTCGGCCGCGAGGCGCATGTCCATGGAGCACAGGAACGAGGCGCCGAAACCAACGGCCACGCCGTTCAGCGCGCCGATCACCGGCTTGTTCATGTCCCACACGCGCAGCGGTCCGACCGCCGCCGTATCGGGCGGCACGCCTTCGCCCGTGGCCGGGTCGCCCTTGCGTCCGCTCCAGTTGGCGCCGGACAGGTCGGTGCCCGAACAGAAGGCACGGCCGTTGCCGGTGATGACCACGGCGCGAACCGCGTCGTCGGCATCGGCGGCGTTCAGCGCCGCCACCAGCTCATCGTGCGTTTGCGGGCGTGCCGCGTTCAACTTCTCCGGGCGGTTGAAAGTGATGGTGGCGACGCCGTCGGCCACCTCGTACAGAATGTCGGCGAACTGCATGCGCTCCTCCTGGGTAGCGTTCGATCGGATCGGTCGGGCGGCCTGTCAAGCCGGACGCGGCGCGCCGTTGCGCGCCAGCAGCGCCCCGGTCAGCGCCAGCAGCACCAGGGTGGACAGCGCCAGCGACCAGTGTATGCCAACCAGGCTGCCGCCGAGGCCCACGGTGACGCCGGAGAAGGCGCGCAGGCCGAGGCCGGCCATGACGTACACACCGATCACCCGCCCGCGGACATCGGCCGGCGCGTGCATCTGCACCAGCGTTTGGGCCATGGAACTGAACGAGAGTTCGAGGAAGCCGGCGGCGAACAGGAGCAGCAGGGTGAGTTCGTAGGCAAAGGGCAGCCCCGAGCCCGAAACCAGGGCGAAACCGCCGAGGGCGCAGCACCACAGCATGACCAGCACGAAGGTGGTCCGCACCTTGGGCGCGAGCAGTGAGCGGCTTTCCAGGATGAACCCGCCCGCCAGCGCGCCGGCCGCGTCGGCCGCGAGCAGCATGCTGTAGAAGAAATCGGCGTGGTCCTGCCCCAGGTCGCGGGCGAAGCCGGGCATTTGCGCCTGGTAGGAATTGCCCACCAGGAACGACGTGGCCCCCGCCAGCAGCGTCATGGCGAAAACGACCTGCATGCCGACGATGGAGCGCAGCGTGGCCAGGATGTCGGACAGGCCGCGAATGGCGCCGGACGCGAGGCCGGCCACGTGAGGTTTGCGCAGGCGCGAGCGCTGCAGCCAGATCATGAGCGGCAGATAGATGGCGGCGTTGACCATGATGCCCAGGGCCGGGCCGAAAATGGCCAGGATGGCCGCGCCCACCGCGGGCCCCCCCACCATGCCCAGGTAGCGCCCGGTGGCGTTGAGACGGATGGCCGAAGGCAGGAGTTGCGGGCCCACGAGGTCGTGCACCAGCACCTGGCTGGGGGGCGTCCACAGCACGCCCGACGTGCCGTGCAGGATGAGCAGCACCGCCGCGTGCCAGGGCTGCAGCACGTCGAACCAGATCAGCACGCCCCAGGCGATGGACACCAGCATGAACAAGGCCACGCCGGCCTGGATGATGCGGCGCGGGTCGATGCGGTCGGTGAGCGCCCCCACCGGAACGGAAAACAACAGATAGGGCACCCAGTGCGCGATGACCGCGAAGCCGCCCAGCGCGGGCGAGTGAAACTTGCCGAAAACGATCCAGTAGCTGATGACGTGCTCGATGTTGTCCGCCATCATGACCAGCGAATTGCCGATCAGAAATGTTCTGTACTCAGGATGGCGAAACGCGGCAAACGAACGAGCAGGGTGGGTCAAGTATTAAGCGGGAGATGAAGTTGAAGTTTTGGGGGCTTCCCTCTCCCCCAGCCCCTCTCCCAGGGAGAGGGGTGCAAAACCCGGGAGACTTAGCCCCTCTCCCCCAGGGAGAGGGGTTGGGGAGAGGGTAACGCGAAAAAGCTTAAGAAAAGGCGATCAGTTGTTGCCCAGAAAGTCTCTCTTACCAATTTCAACCCCATTGTGCCTCAATATGTCGTACGCCGTTGTGCAGTGGAAGAAGAAGTTCGGCAGCGAGGAATGCAGGAAGAACTTGATGCCCGTGAGGGTCATGGTGCCCGCGCGCAATTGCAGCGTGATGGTGCGCTCCTCGGCCCCGTTGAACTGCTCCGGCTTGAGCGACTGCAGGTACGCAATGGTCTTTTCGATGCGCGCCTTCAGCTCGGGAAAGGATTTTTCATCGTCCTCGAACTTCGGCGGCTCCTGTCCTGCCAGCCGCGCTGCCCCGCCTTTTGCGTTGTCGGAGGCGACCTGCACCTGTTTCACCAGGGGAAACATGTCCGGATAAAGCCGTGAATTCAATAAAACCGACGGATCGATGCCTTTTGCTTCGGCGTGTTTCGCGCCCTTTTCAAGTACCCCGGCCAGCGCTTTCAGGGTATGGATGTAGGCGGGGACAGACACCTGGTACAGGTTAAGGCTCATTTTCTCTCCTTGTCATTCACTCTTGGACAACGCCATGCGGATAAACGCCTTGCGCTTGTCCTTGTCGTCGATTTCGTCGGCCACCAGCAGGTACAGTTCCGAAGCGTCGCGCGCCTTGAGCGCCGCGCGTTTCACCACCACGCGCGCCAACGGCCCGATGTGCTGGGCAAGCATGGCCTCGGCGCGGTTCAGTATCCTGGCGTCGAAGCGCTGCTCGGCGAGGCGCGTGGCCACGTTGGTGAGCGGACCGGTAGGGCGCGAGGCGGACTCCGCGGGGCGGCCGGAAACCGGCTGCGAGGCGTCGCCCACGGCAAAGCGGCGGATGAATCTGGTGCGCGCGGCGTCGTCGGGGATTTCGGCGGCCACGGCGTTGACCAGGTCGGCGAGGCTGGCGGCCTTCTTGGCCGCGCTGCGGATCACCACCGGGGCGATGGGGCCGATGTGGCTGATGAGCTCGGCCTCGATCTTTTTCAGCGTGTCCCGGTCCACGGTCAGATTCAGCGGCATGCTGCTGAACGGCCCGGACACCGGCCGCGACGAAGGTTCGCGCCCGCCCGGGGCGTCGAAGGCGCCGCTGCGCGACGGGTCGATGAGATCGGTGGGCTGCGCGGCCGCGCTGGCGTGCAGCGCCGTGACCACCTCGTTCACCGACTGCGGCCGCTGCTTTTCGTCGGGCGTGAGCATCCAGTCGATGGCCGCCAGCAGCTCGGCGCTGTAGCGGCCGCGGTCGGCGGCCTGCAGGGCGGGCGGCATGGGGTCGTCGCGCACCCGCGCCGCCGCCTCGATGGGCTTGAGGCCCGTGGTCATCCAGTACAGCACGCCGCCCAGGGCGTACAGGTCGCTCCAGGGCCCCTGCTTGCCGTGGGTGTGGTACTGCTCCAGAGGAGCGTAGCCCGGCGTGACGATGGCGGTGAGCTCGGTGTCCTCCTTGGGCATGCGCGCCGAGCCGAAGTCGAGCAGCACGGGTGAACCGTCGTCGCGGATGAACACATTGCCGGGCTTGATGTCGCGGTGCAGGAAGCCCGAGCGGTGCACCACGCCCAGCCCCTCCAGCAGCGGCAGCGCGATGCCGCGCAGCGCCGCCTCGTTCACCGGGCGGTGCGCGCGCATCCACTCGGGCAGCGCGCGCCCGTCGACGAATTCCATCACCATGTAGGCCGTGCTGTTGGCCTTGAAGTAGCGCATGACGCGCACGATGTTGGGATGGCGGAACGAGGCCAGGGTGCGGGACTCGTCCAGGAACCGGTCCAGGCCCCAGCGGAACGACTCGGCCTCGTCGCTGGACTTGGGCTGCACCGAGCTGTCCTCGGCGCGCAGCGCCAGGGCGCCCGGCAGGTATTCCTTGAGGGCGACGCGCAGGTTGAGATTGGTGTCGGTGGCGAGATAAGTCAGGCCGAAGCCGCCCACTCCCAGCGTGGACTCGATGCGGTACTCGTTGAGCGAATAGCCCTGGGGCAGCGAAACGCTGCTGGTGTCCGACACGTTGCTCCTGACCCTTCCTGGCGGGACGGCCGGCGCCGCCCCTGAAAAACCGCTATCGCTACTTTACCGCACGCCGTTCATTTTTCATCGATGAGCGCGATGGCCTTCTCCAGGCTGCGGCGCATGCGGTTGAACGACCGCCCCAGCAGCGAGACTTCGTCGCGGCCTTTTTCCGCGAACTCGGGAATGTCCATGATGCCGGTGGAGATCTTGTCCGCCGCGTCGGACAGCCGCGTGATGGGCCGCACGATGAGAAAGGACAGCATGATGTTGAGAATGATGAACAGGACCACGAACACGCCGGTCAGCGACGCCATGAACGTATAGAAGGCGCGGTTGGCGTTTTCGACCGGGATCGACATGGGGACCGACACGACCTGGGCGCCGATGACTTCGTTCATTTTCCAGCCGAAGCCGTTGTTGGGACCGTAGATCCTCACCATCGAGGCGGGAGCGGCCTCGGCGGTGGTATGGCAGGCCAGGCAGGCGGGGTCCTTGATCTGCAGCGGCCGCGCCAGGTACAGCGACGGCCCCGTCGGCGTCATGCGCGTGCCGCTGATCTCGGTCTGCGGGGTGTTGCGGAAGGAGTTCACGATGTCGGCTTCCCACTCCACGGCGCGGTCGCGCGGGTTGGTGGGATTGAGCGTGGCTTCCTTGTAGGCGTAGTCGGGATATTTCTTGCGCAGCAGGTTCATGATCTCGCCGGCCGAGAAGGCCGGCACGCTCTGCGGCAGGAACTCCTCCTCGGACACTCGCAGGTTGGGCCGCACCTGGCCGACGGTGTAGGCGCGCATGGCCAGCGCCGCCTCCATCATCACGCCGGCGGAGCGCACCACCTCGTCGCGCGCGTTACGGTGCAGCAGCTCGTACGACACGCTGCCGGAAATGATCAGCCCCAGCAGAAACACCGCCAGCAGCACGAGGTTGAACTTAAGTCTGAGTCCCATCCGGGCCCCTCCCGAGGCAGTATTGGGTGCCGCTATATCGGCACCGCATGCCGCCTTCCCAAGCCTGCTCCGGGATCACCCCGGGGCTTTCAGCCGGCGGTCAGCATATGACGCGCGATTATAGAGCCGAAAGCGCCGGTTTAGTCCATTAAAACAGGCATTTCGAGGCATTTGTCCTGCGCTTCGCTAGGAGGTCTATCCTGTAAGGCCGCCGAAGCTGGCCCGACCAAGGCATATCCGCCCGCGCCGGGCTGGAAAAATGGCCCAAAGGAGAACCTCATGCCACGCTTCACCGCAGTCAAATTGTCCGTGTTGCTGCTTGCCCTGTGCGGCCTTGCCGCCCGAG
>DATNCF010000208.1:0-4312 GCA_035571675.1 Burkholderiales bacterium
GGGTCGCGATGATCCGCGGAAGCGCCGGCGCGGCGTGCAACGCGTGTGCACTCCGCCATGCACGCGGCTTGGGCAGTGGCGTCCAGGATTTCTTTGCGCAGCGGATACCCGAGCACCGCTGCCAATTCGGCTGCGCACGCGTCATCGATAAATATTTCCGCGCGCGCAGCGGCGGCCGCCGCCTTCAACGGCGCGATTCCGGCGTCATCGAACACGAGCCAGTCGAGCCAGATGTTGGTATCAAGGACAAGGCGCTGCATTTACTTTTTCCTCGCCCAGAGGCCGCGGCCTTTTTGCTTTGCTTCGTCTTCCAATAGCTGCAGGCGCTGGCTGTGGGCGCGCGATTTTTCGCCGGGCACGCTGGCGGCGACGCCCTTGGCGCGCGCGAGGCCCTGCAGCACCAGGATTTCGTCGAGGTTCCTGCCGCCCACCTGCACCATGGCGTAGTAGCGCAGTTCCTTGCCGCGGCCGGCGGCGGCGGCCTTGCGGGTGACGACGGTGAAGGGACCCTTGAGCGTGTCGCGCACAAAAGCGCCCGCCTGCTTGCCGGCCTTCAGGGTGTCGTCCAGCGTGGCGCCGAAATGCTCGGCCTGCTCGCGCGTGCGTTCGGGGTATTGCAGGTTGGTCTCCGGCGTGTCGACGAAATACAGGCGCAGCACGAAGGCGTCTTCGCCGCAGCGCACGTGGAAACTGTCGCCGTCGTTATTGGCGTGCGGGACGTAGGTGCAGCCTTCGAGCGTGGACCAGGGAGCTGGTGAAGCAAAAGCAACACTCGAAACAAAAAACAAAACCGCGAGGATTCTCACGCCAGCATCTTTGCCAGCTCGCCGCTCGCGTGCAGGCGCGCGAGGTCGGAGGCGCCGCCGACGAGGCTGCCTTTGACGAACACCATGGGGAAGGTTTGCCAGCCGGTCCACATCTTGAGCGCGGCGCGCCGGCGCCACTGGGAGAAGTAGCTGCCGTACTCGAGGTAGTGGTACGGGATGTCGTGCATGTCGAGCACCTTCTTCGCGTACTTGGGCTGCGGGTTCTGGCGCATGCCGACTACCACCACCGCGTGGGCGGCAACGGCGTCCTGCACCTCCTTGATGATGTCGGCGTGCTTGTTCGCGACCTGGTCGCGGATGGCGGGGTGGATACGGGATTCTTCGAGGATGGGTCGCATGCGCCGCATGCTACGGCATGGGCGAAAAAAAGGGCGGGCGCAAAGCGCCCGCCCCGCAACGGGGATAGCGCCGCCTAGCGGCGGATCACGCTTCCCTCGGTGCTCGATGCGGCGGAGCCGGAAATGCCGGCGCCCGCGGGCGAGAGCCGCTGGCTGTCCTGTACGGTGGCCTTGGTCTGCGAGCGGGTGTTGGCGCGCAGGTCGCGCTGCTCGCGCCGGAAATTGTCGGCCTCGACGTCCGCCCTCGCCTTCGCCTTGGCGTTGGCATTCACATTGGCGTTGGCGTTGGCCCCTGCGTTGACGTCCACGCCGGCGCCCACACCGACGCCCACGCCTACGCCGACCTGCGCCGACGCCGCGGAGGCGAACAGGAGTGCGGCCAATAGCGTCATCCGATAGTTGTTCATGGCGAATCCTTTTCCAGTTGGGTACTGGAAGAGGCTGCAAGCCCCATGCCATTGGCTAGCACGCGCGGAATCAAGCATTTGGCGCGGGGCAGGCACTACGCCTGTCGCGTTTACAGGACGGATCGTGTAAAACAGGCGCGATGAATTTCGCCCGCGCCCTGCTGTTGCTGCTTGCCCTGCCCCTTGCCACGGCTGCCGCCCTCGCCGAGGAGCCCGAGGCAGTCTACGGGCGCTACCACCGCGTCGCCGCCGCCGGCGACGTCGAGGAGATGCAGCGCTACGTCAGCGCGGCGCAGCGCGCGGAAATCGCCGCCATGTCCGCCGGGCAGAAAGAAGCCCTGTCGAAGATGAACGCCACGACGATGCCGCGCGCCTACACGCTGAAGCGCAAGATCTCGAGCCCGGACGGCCGCAGCGCACGCCTGTTCGTCATCACGCTGGGCCAGGCTGACACGCTCTACGGCGTGATCCGCATGGCGATGGAAGGCGGCGAATGGAAGGTGGGCGAAGTCCGCTGGAACAGCGAGGAACCCATGGAACTGAAGCCCGTGCCGGCCAAGCCGGCGGCGGCAGCGGCGCCCCAGCCGGCGCGCGCGGCGCCGCTGGTGGGATCGACCACGGGCGCGCCCGAGCGCAAGCTCGGTACGCAAAAGCCGGATTGCGTCTTCAAGCCGGTGATGACCGCCGAAGACCTGGAAAACTGCAGGTAGGGTTTAGCGCTTCTTGTACTGCGGGCGGCGCACCTGGACGGGCGCGGGACGCTCGTCCTTGTGGCGGAAGCTGATGCGGCCGCGGGTCAGGTCGTAGGGCGAGATTTCCAGGCTGACGCGGTCGCCCGCGAGGATGCGGATGCGGTGGCGCACGACCTTGCCGCCGGCGTAGGCGAGCACGCTCGCGCCGTTGGTGAGTTCGACGCGGAACTGCGTGTTCGGCAACACTTCCTGCACTACCCCTTCCATTTCGAGCATTTCTTCTTTAGCCATTCAGTACCTTAGCCGCCTCTTGCTTTCTGTCAGGGGCGTCATTGTCTCATTTCAGCCCGGTCCCCGGTAGTGCATCGGGAATGCTTTCTTCACGACCGGCCCGTCGGAGGCCCAGGCCTTGCAGCCGTCGATGAACAGGGGCTTGGCCTGCGACGCACTGGCGTCCTTGTCCTGCTTCCAGTTGCCCATGGTCTGGAAGGCGACGGTGGCCATCGGCATCAGCAATTCGGTGATGTGGGTGCAGCCCTTGGTGCGCCCGACCGCCTCGGTGACCGCCTTGCGCCAGCCGCCGCCAACCTTTGCCCCGACCAGCGCCTGGTATCCCGGCGCCACGCTGGGGCAGACGTCGTAGGGCGAGGAATTGGTGGCCACCTCGATCGCGCGCACCGTCATCCCCTTGTCCAGCGTCAGGCGCACCTGCATGTCGTGCACCGGCGTGCCTGCCGGGCGGTGGCGGCCGCGGCTGGAGGAGTCCTCCAGTTCGTAGGTCTTGCGGTCGACGATCTGCGCCTCGATGTCGAACAGGCCGTCTTCGCGTTCGTAGCCTTTGCATTCGATGGTGCGGGTGTGCAGGTGCTTGCGTGGAGCTGCCTGTGGAAGGGCCATGTGCAGGTACTATTTGCTTGAGGAGGAGGACATTATGACGGTATTGCGCGCGTTGCTATTGGGAATGCTTTTTTCCCTCAATGCATTCGCACAGAACTATCCCAACAAACCTGTCACGTTCATCGTGCCCTGGCCGCCCGGCGGCAGCACCGACCTGTCGATGCGCGCCATCGCGGCGATCGCCGAGAAGCACCTCGGCCAGCGCATCGTCATCGAGAACAAGCCGGGCGTCTCCGGCACTCTGGGCGCGCAGGCGCTGGCGGGCGGCGCGCGGGCCGACGGCTACACCATCGCGCAGATGCCGATCACGGTGTTCCGCCTGCCGCACATGATGAAGGCGCCCTACGACCCGATGCAGGACTTCACCTGGATCATCCATCTCACCGGCTACACCTTCGGCGTGGTGGTGCGCACCGAATCGCCGTACAAGAGCTGGGGCGACGTGGTCGCCTACGCCAAGGCCAACCCGGGCAAGATGACCTACGCCACGCCGGGCAACGGCACCAGCCTGCACATCACCATGGAGAACATCGCGGCGCGCGACGGCATCAAGTGGGAACAGGTGCCGTTCAAGGGCTACGCCGAGGGCGCGCTCGCGCTGCTGGGCGGCCACGTCGACATGCATGCGGATTCGAGCGGCTGGGCCGAGTCGGTGAACGCCGGCAAGCTGCGCCTGCTGGTCATCTGGACCCCGCAGCGCTCCAAGCGCTGGCCGAACACGCCGACGCTGAAGGAACTGGGCTACCCGTTCGTCTCCACCTCGCCCTACGGCCTCGCCGGCCCGAAAGGCATGGATCCGGCGGTGACCAGGGTGCTGCATGACGCGTTCAAGAAGGCGCTGGAAGACCCCGAGTACGTGAAGTTCATGGAGAAGTTCGACCAGGAGCCCTACTACCTCAACAGCGAGGACTACGCGGCGCTGGCGAAGAAGACCTTCGAGGAAGAGCGCGTCAATATCGAGCGGCTCGGCCTGAAAATGAAGCGCTACTTGCTGACGCGGTTGCGCCCGCCGCGCTTGGCGCGGTACAGCGCCTGGTCGGCGGCGTCGAGCATCTCGCGCGATTCCTTCATCGCCGCATCGATCTCGGCGACGCCGACCGAGATGGTCTGCCGGTGCACGACGCTGCTGCGGCCGAGCGCGCTCTGGAAGG
>DATNCF010000209.1:0-2692 GCA_035571675.1 Burkholderiales bacterium
CTCGACATGCTTGTTCAAGTACGCAGTCAGCGCCTCGATATCGACGCGATACCGCTCCGCAACCTCGGTAGCTCCTGAAAAATCCTGATCAGCCGCGCTGGATTGAGTCATTTGATGGGACCTAAGCAGTTAGAAGGGCCATTGCCCGGGCGACTGCATTGTAACCGCGGCGGTTAAATCGAGACGGAGACTCCCTTCCCCAAGGGGGAAGGGCCGGGGATGGGGGAAGGCCCGGTGTCTACGGCATCAAGACAGCAATCAATATCGTTATGTGCTCGGTTTCTCGCGGAAGTATTCCACCCGATCAATCGAATGCACCCGAATCTCCTTCACCTCCGGCCCCTGCAGCACCTTGAGCCGTATGTCGCTGCCCGCCGGCCCAATCGCCCAAAGCTTGCGGTAGAACTCCTCCATGCTGTTGATGGTTGAGTCTCCCACCCCGATCACAATGTCCCCACGGTGTATGCCGGCCTTGTCGGCCGGGCCGTCGGGCGACACGCGCGCCACGAACAGCCGCCCCTGCAGCTCCTCGGTGGACAGGCCCAGCCACGGCTGGCGTGGGCCGCTGCGCCGGCCGTTTTTGATCAGGTCGGTCAGGATGGGCTTGACCAGGTCGATGGGCACGAACATGTTGCCGGGCAGCGGCGAGCCCGGCTCGACGGCGTCGCGCACCAGCAGCGAACCGATGCCCACCAGCTTGCCCTCACGGTTAACCAGCGCGGCGCCGGACCACTGCATGGTGGGCGGGGCGGTGAAAATGGCGCTGTCCAGGAGGTACTCCCAGCCGCCGGCGAAAGCGCGCTTGGACATGACGTAGGCCACACTGGCCGAGTCCCGCCCGCCGGCGGGCAGGATCATCACCGGCTCGCGTATGGCGAGGCCCGCGGATTCGCCCAAGGGAAGGGGCTTGCCGGCGAGCGGCGCCACCGAATGCAGCAGGCCCACGCCGCTGGCGTGGTCGTAGGCCACGAGCACGGCTGGCAGCGTCTTGCCGTCGTCGGTGGTGATCTCGATGCTGTCGGCCTCGTTGACGATGTAGCCGATAGTGAGCACATGGCCCTGGTCGTCGATGATGACGCCGCTGCCGTCCCGCTCGCGTCCCAGCGTGGCGTTGGAACGCGCACCCGGCACCGCGCGCATTTTCACCTTCACCACGGCCGACAGCATGGCCTGTGCGTCCAGCGCCGGCGCGGGCGGCCTGGGTTGCGCTCCCTGCTGGGCCTGCCTGGGCGCCTCCGGACCGGTGTCGGCGCGCGCCGCCGAACGCGGCGTCAGGGCGAGCAGCAGGAAAAGGATGGCCACGACCAGCAGCGCCGGACCGGGCCGCAGGCGCGAGAGGAAATGCGACGGTGACAGCATATGACCCCCTGCAAGGAAGCGCTGACGCAAACATCTTGCGCCATTCCCGTGGGATTGCCAACTCGCAGGACGGCCCCGGCATGGGCAGGCGGAACTACATCAAGCAGCTCGGGCAGGTCAGCGCCGGTGAAATTCTCCTGCATCGCATGCTGTGGTGCCTGGTGTTCCTGGCGCTGGTGCTGACCTGGCAGGGATGCTGGACCTGGCCTGGACGCGCCCTGCGCCAACCCAAAAAATACGTCGCCCCCACCTTGCAGCTGCTGCTGGGGACGCTGTACGGCGAGCCGTTGGCCGGGCCGAAGCTGGCGGGTTATGTGTTGGTGTGGGCAGCGCTGGCGTTGTATTCCGCCGAGGGACTGTGGCAGTCGCGGCGCCCGACCGCGGCACCGGGCTGAGCACCGGCCCTCTCCGGCAGCGCCGCCACGCTGCGGGTATGCTGTGCGCGTGAATTTTCCAACGGAGCATCAGGCCATGCCCAAGCCCGGCCTCATGGAGCTTTATCTGTCGCATCGCGGCAAGGTATCGGACAAGTGGGAAGCGTATTTCGGAATTTACGACCGCGTTTTCGCCGGCCTGCGCGACGCGCCCGTGCGCCTGCTCGAGATCGGGGTGCAGAACGGCGGCTCGCTGGAGCTGTGGGCACGCTACTTCGAGTCCGCGCGCCTCATCCTGGGCTGCGACGTCGACCAGCGCTGCGCCGCGCTGCAGTACGACGATGACCGCATCGACGTGGTGGCGGCCGACGTGAACAGCTCGTTTGCCTACGACGACATCCGCTCGCTGTCCGAGCGCTTCGACATCATCATCGACGACGGTTCACACCGTTCCCGTGACATCATCAAGGCCCTGCTGCGCTACTTTCCGTTGCTGGAGCCCGGCGGCCTGTTTGTCATAGAGGACCTGCACGCCGTCTACGGCGGCAGCCACGAGGGTGGGCCTCCCGGAGCCTATTCGGCCATGGATTTCCTCAAACTGCTAGCCGACCTCGTGAACGCGGATTTCTGGCGCAACGATCTGCCCGTGGCCAATCTGCTGGAGCGGTACCTGTCGGGCGCCGAGCCGCCCGCCTTTCTGTCCGACGGATCCATCGAAAGCATCGAGTTCTCAAATTCCATGGCGGTGATCCGTCGCCGGGCGGGCCCCGCGATGCAAGGGTGCGGACGGCGCGTCATCGTCGGCCAGGAGGCCATGATCGCGCCGGCCGTTCTCGCCCTTCGGGACCAGGGCAGCGGAAGCTAGCCCTTTTTTCATCCCATTGCAGGGGTGGCCGGGGCAGTGATTGCTCGGTATGCTGTCACCCATTCCAATCGAGGAGCAGCCCATGTCCAGACCC
>DATNCF010000210.1:0-4158 GCA_035571675.1 Burkholderiales bacterium
CCCCCCAGCGGCCAGCGTGAACACCGTAAACAACGTCCGCGACACCGCCTTGACAGGCGAAGTGGCACCCCAAGCGCTGCCCACAATGAGCGTCCCGGTCGCATCGCCGAGACGAATCACGGGAAGGTCGTCCGCGCCGACGTGCTGAAACAGCGGCGCGCTCTCCTCGGCCTCATTCGGCAGCCCCACCCAGAATTGCAATCCATGCACCTGCGACCCACTGGCCCGCAAATCGGGCGGCGTGCGCTCGGAATGCACGATGCCGCTTCCGGCGCTCATCCAGTTGACCTCGCCCGGACGAATCAATTGCACCGACCCCAGGCTGTCGCGGTGCATGATGGCACCCTCGAACAGCCAGGTGACCGTGGCCAGCGCGATGTGCGGATGCGGGCGCACGTCCATGCCTTCACCAGGCGGCAGGCGGTGCGGGCCCATGTGGTCGAGGAACACGAACGGGCCCACCGAGCGGCGCTCGGCGTGGGGAATGGCGCGGCGCACGGTGAAGCCGCCGCCGAGGTCGGCGGTGCGGGGAATGAGGATGTTTTCGATGGCGGTCATCAGGTGTTCCCGATCGAAAGGGGTTAATCGAAGGGGCGGCCGCTTTCCAGCGGCAACCCCGCCCCGCGCCAGGCATTGGTGCCGCCGTCCACGTGCACCACGCGCGTGAAACCGGCGTCGCGCAATTGCCTGGCCGCGAACTGGCTGCGCGTGCCGGTCTGGCAGATGCAGTACACGAGGTCGGCCACGCCGATGAATTCCTTCAGGGCGGCGGGATTGAGGGCGTCGAGGGGGACGCATTCGGCATCGGGCACGTGGGCGCGCTCGAATTCGGGCACGGTGCGCACGTCGAGCAGGCGCGCTTGCGACGGCCGGTCCGGCGCGAGCCAAACCTGGGCGAACTGCTCCACCGACATGTTCAGGGGCTCGGCGGGCGCCGCTTGCGCCGGGGAGCCGGTCCAGGCCGTGCCGCCGGCGAGGTTGGCGGGCACGGCTTCGTGGATGCGCTTGGGTTCGGGCAGGCCGAGGTTGTCCATGATGCGTACGAACTCTTCCAGGCTTTTGCCCGTGATGCGCGCGTTGAACAGCTTTTCTTCGCCGATGCTGCTCACCCGCCGGCCCTTGTAGTCGTGGCCGGGATAGACCAGCACCTGCTCGTCCAGGGTGAAGAGTTTTTCGGTGATGCTGCGGTACATCTGTTCCGCGCTGCCGCCCTGGAAATCGGTGCGGCCGCAGCCGCCGATGAACAGCGTGTCGCCCGTGAACAGACGGTCGCGCCACAGGTAGCACACGCTGCCCGGGGTGTGGCCGGGCGTGGCCATGACCATGATTTCTTCCTGCCCGAACAGCACCACGTCGCCGTCGTGCAGGTGGCGGTCGAAGCCCTGGGCGTTGCAGTCGGCCGACACGGCGGTCTGGAAGGGAAACGCCGGCGCTCTTTCCAACGCACCCTCCAGCGCTTCGCGCAACGCCAGCGCACCCGTCACATGGTCGGCGTGCACGTGTGTCTCCAGGGTGTAGCGCAGCCGCAGGCCGGCCTGGCCGATCAGTTCCAGGTAGGTGGCCACCTGCTCCAGCACCGGGTCGATGAGCACGGCCTCGTGCGTGGCATCGTCGGCCAAGAGGTAGGAGTAGGTGGAGGAGGCCGGGTCGAACAACTGGCGGAACATGGTCAGCCCCTTTCAGCCGCGGCCGAGGAAGGGCATGGACAGCGGCAGCACGATGCTCTCGTAGAACAGCACGTCGGGCGGCATGGCGGCCATGGCCACGGCGATGCGCGCCACGTTGGCGGCATCCATGAGGCCTTCGCCGCGCACTTTGTCCTCCTGCCCGCTCCACACGCCGGGGATGGTGTTGCCGGGATGGATGATGGACACGCCCACGCCGTAGTCGCGCGCCTCGATGGCCAGCGAGCGGGTGAGGCCGTCCAGGCCGTACTTGGAGGCGGCGTAGGCCGCCGAGCGCGCCCGCGGCACCTTGGCGGCGGTGCTACCGATGTTGATGATGCGCCCGGCTTGGCGCGGCTTCATGTGGCGCAGGGCCTCGCGGCAGCAGATGAAGGCCCCGGTGAGGTTCACCTCGAGCATCGCACGCCACTGCGCGAGCGGCAGCTCGTCGCTGGGGCCGCCGCCGAAGGCCCCGGCGTTGTTGACCAGGATGTCCAGCGGGCCGTGGGCCGCGACGGCGTCGCGGAACAGCCGCGCCACCTCGTCTTCCGAGGTGACGTCGGCGGCGACGGCGAGCGCCTTGCCGCCGGCGGCGCGGATGTCCGCGGCGGCCTGCTCGAGCTTGTCGCGGTTGCGGCCGCACAGCGCCACGGCGGCACCGGCCGCCGCCAAGGCCTCGGCAATGGCGCGCCCGATGCCCCCGCCGCCGCCCGTGACGATGGCGGTCTTGGCCGCCAGTTCGGGGAGGGCGCTGGACGGTGCGGCCATCAGGCCATCCAGATCAGGCCGGCAACCAGCCCTGCGGCAAAGACCGAAATCCAGAAAATTCCCATAAAGCGCTGCCGGTCGGTGGGCGATATGCCGCCCTTCTTCTTGCGCGCCATGGTGACATCCCACACCAGCAGGATCATGCCGATGCCGAAAGTGATGAGACCCCACTTGACCATTGTTGCTCCCCGAGCCTTGATTGCAGGAAGTTTACCCAATCCGGCCAATGGGCATGTGCGATCCACTCTTGCCAAGCAAGTGTATCGTCACCGCCTTCCGCGCATGGGGGTATCATCTGCGGGCCAAAAACCGGGGAGGGGCATGGACGCATACCTGCTGTGGCTGATCGGCGGTTTCGTGCTGGTCATCGCCGAACTGCTCACCGGCACCTTCTACCTGCTGGTCCTCGGCATCGCGGCTTTTGCGGGTGCCGCGGCGGCCTATCTGAGCCCCAATCCATGGGCGCAGACGCTGACCGGGGCGGTCGTTGCCGTGGCCGGCGTGCTGTGGGTGCGCTCCTACCATCAACGCAAGCGGGTGGACAACCCGCCCATGGCGCCGCTGGATGCCGGGCAGCCCGTGAGCTTCGACGCCTGGTCCAGCCAGGGCGCCGGCCTGGCGCGCGTGCGCTACCGCGACACCCTGTGGGACGCGCGCATCGAAGGCGAAGCCGGCGCCCCGGTGCGAGGGGATGTGTTCTACATCATCGCCATGGACGGCAGCACGCTGCGCGTCGCGCGCGGCAAATCCTGATTCACCCATACTCCAGGGAGCAGAGATGATTCCAAAGCTGATTGCCGTGCTCGTGGTGACCGGGCTTGCGTACGCCGCGAATTTTTCGGCGCCCGCCGTCATCATCGTGTTCATCATCGCGCTGGTCATCGCGCTGGTCATCGACAGCATCCGCGTGGTGCCGCAGCAGAACGCCTGGGTGGTGGAACGGCTGGGCAAGTTCCACGCCATTCTCGAGCCCGGCCTGAACTACATCATGCCGTTCATCGACCGCATCGCGTACCGGCACTCGCTCAAGGAAGTGCCTTTGGATGTTTCCGAGCAGGTGTGCATTACGCGCGACAACACCCAGCTCTCGGTGGACGGCATCATCTACTTCCAGGTCACCGACCCGCGGCTGGCCTCCTACGGCTCATCCAACTACATCGCCGCGATCACCCAGCTCGCGCAGACCGCGCTGCGCTCGGAAATCGGCAAGATGGAGCTGGACAAGACCTTCGAGTCGCGCGACGAGATGAACAAGCAGGTGGTGGCGGTGCTGGACGAGGCCGGGCGCAGCTGGGGCGTGAAGGTGCTGCGCTACGAGATCAAGAACATCACCCCGCCCGAGACCATCCTGCGTTCCATGCAGCAGCAGATCACCGCCGAACGCGAGAAGAGAGCTTTGATAGCGAAATCCGAGGGCGAGAAACAGCAGGAAATCAACGTGGCGGAAGGCGAGAAGCAGGCCGCGGTGTTGAAATCGGAAGGTGAAAAAACCTCCCGCATCAATCGCGCCCAAGGTGAGGCAACGGCCTTGCGATTGGTCGCGGAAGCGACTGCGGCCGCGGTGGAAGCGGTGGCCGCCGCCATGAGCAAGCAGGGAGGCCAGGAAGCCGCCAATCTGAAGATCGCCGAGCTGTACATCAACGCGCTGGCGCTGATGGCGAGAACCAACAACACCATGATCGTGCCGGCGAACGTTTCGGATGTGGCGGGGGTGGTCGCGACGGCG
>DATNCF010000211.1:0-5746 GCA_035571675.1 Burkholderiales bacterium
AGTGGTGGCAGCACAATTTGCGCGCAGCCTCCGGGCCGGCAAGGTGAACCACCAGGTGGGTGCTGCAGTCGGGACAATGCGATACCCAGCCGCAGGACGGGCAGGACAGCACCGGCGCGTAGCCGCGGCGGTTGAGGAACACCAGGGTCTGTTCGCCGCGCGCCAGCCGTTCGGCCATGGCCTGTTCCAGCGGCGCGCACAGGCCGTGTTTCGGCCGGTGCTCGCGCTGGTCCACCAGCCTCACCTGAGGAAGTTCCGCCTGGGCATGCGCGCGGGCCACCAAGCGATGCAACCGATAGCGGCCCGACAAGGCATGCTGATAGCTTTCCAGCGAGGGCGTGGCCGAGCACAGCAGCACGGGCACGCCGCACTGGCTGGCGCGGTACACGGCCAGGTCGCGGGCGTTGTAGCGCAGGCCGTCCTGCTGCTTGAACGAGCCGTCCTGCTCCTCGTCCACCACGATTAGGCCGGGCCGCGCCAGCGGCGCGAACGCGGCCAGGCGCGTGCCGAGTACGATGTGCGCTTCGCCCTCGAGCGCCGCGCGCCAAGCCGCGGCGCGCGCGCCCTCGGCCACGCCGCTGTGCAGCAGTGCAATGCGCGCGCCCGGAAAACGTTCGGCGAAGCCCTTGGCCAGCGCCGGGGTGAGCGCGATCTCCGGCACCAGCACCAGGGCCTGGCGGCCGGCCGCCACCACGCGCGCGATGAGTTGGAAATACACCTCGCTCTTGCCGCTGCCGGTGATGCCGAGCAGCAGATGCACCCGGTAGCGGTCGAGCTCCGCAGCCATGGCCTCGATCACGCCGAGCTGCTCGTCGGTCAATGCGTGCGGGCTGATGAAGCCGGGCTGGACCGCGACGGGTACGGCTACGGGAGCGGGAGCCGCGTCGGCGGGAACGGTGCCGGCCTTGCCCCTGCCCTTGCGCCTTGGCTTGTCTTCCTTGGCCGGCCTGGCGGCTCGCAGCGGCTTGCCGCTGCGCAGCCTCTGCGGCAGCGAAGGCAGCATGACTTCGCCGAGGGGGCGGTGGTAGTAGCGCGCGCAGAAGTCGGCTTGTGCGAACCACTCTTCGGGCAGCGGGGGAAGATCATGCAGCACCTGCAGCACGCTCTTCAGCTTGGCCGGGACCAGTTCAGAGCGCGCGATGACATTGACGATGATGCCCACCGCCGTGGGGGGCGCCTTGCCTTCCTTCACACCCTTGGCGCTGGACGCGCCGAAAGGCACCACCACGCGCAGGCCGCGCGCCGGGGCCTGCGCTTCACTGCAGGTGTAGTCGAACAGGGTGGGCAGAGGGACATCCAGGGCCACCTGAACGATCAACAGGGCCGGCTCAGGTGCTGATGTCGTTTCTAGGTTGGCGGGATAACCGGCGGTTTCGATTTTCGTTTTCAATCTTTTGCACAGAGCGCTGTGAGTAAATCTGTGCACAGTTGCGTCACGGGATCGTAACTCCCGAGCGTCAAAGGACTTTTTCCCTAGGATTCATTTAGCATAAAACGAAAAATATATTATTAATCAAGCAATTATAGAAGCCGCCGAGGGAAGCCCTTGTAGAGCCGCGCCAGTACTGGCGCTACAAGCAACCCACCCCTGCACTGTGAATAAGTCCTAGCCGGATCCGCTTCGAGGATCAGGCCGCGCCGATATGATAAGCGGGGCTCAACTCGTGAACGGCCTCGACCAAGGCGTGTACGTGCTCCGGCGCCACGAATTGCGATACGCCGTGGCCCAGGTTGAACACGTGGCCGGCTCCGTGGCCGAAATCCTCCAGCACCGCGGCCACCTGGCGGCGAATGGCCTCGGGCTGGGCGAACAGCGTCACCGGATCGAGGTTGCCCTGCAGGGCAACGGCCCGTCCTATGCGGCGGCGCGCGTCACCCAGGCTGGTGGTCCAGTCCACGCCCACGGCGTCGCAGCCTGTCGCGGCGATGGCCTCCAGCCATTGCCCGCCGCCCTTGGTGAACACGATGCTGGGCACGCGCGCGCCGCCGTGCTCGCGGCGCAATTCCGCCACCACCCGCCGCAGATACTCGAGCGAGAACTCGCGGTACGCGGCGTGCGACAGATTGCCCCCCCAGGTGTCGAAAATCATCACCGCCTGCGCGCCGGCCTCGATCTGCGCGTTGAGGTAGGCGACGACCGCCGCGGCATTGACTTCCAGCAGCCGGTGCGCGAGCCGCGGCTGCTCGAGCAGCAGGGTCTTGATGGTGCGGAAGTCTTCGCTGCCCCGGCCCTCCACCATGTAGCAGGCCAGGGTGTAGGGACTGCCGGAGAAGCCGATCAGCGGCACCGCATCCTTGAGCGCCGCGCGGATCTCGCGCACCGCGTCGAGCACGTAGCGCAGTTCCCGCGCGGGGTCGGGCGCCGCCAGTTTCTCGATGTCGGCGGCGCTCCGCAACGGCCGCTCGAAGCACGGCCCCTCGCCTTCCTGGAACGCG
Organism: Burkholderiales bacterium; assembly: GCA_035571675.1. GTDB lineage: Bacteria > Pseudomonadota > Gammaproteobacteria > Burkholderiales > SG8-39 > CAIYPG01. The sequence goes on from DATNCF010000211.1 coordinate 2,437, forward strand.
AGGCCCAGGCCCATGGCGTCGGGCACGGTCAGGATGTCAGAGAACAGGATGGCGGCATCGAGGCGAAAGCGCTCGAGGGGCTGCAGCGTTACCTCGGTGGCGAGCGCGGGGTTCTTGGCCAGGGCGAGAAAACTGCCGGCGCGCGCGCGCGTGGCACGGTATTCGGGCAGGTAGCGGCCGGCCTGGCGCATGAGCCACACCGGCGTATACGGCGTGTGCTGGCGCAGCAGGGCGCGCAGGAAAGTGTCGTTGCGCGGCACGGTCAACCCCGCCCGGAAGGCCACGTTATTGCGGTCGGCACGTTGGCGGCGGCGATCAAACCTTCATCATTTTCTTGGTGATGAAGTTCCAGTCCTTGGGTTCCACCGGCGTGATGGACAGGCGGTTGCCGCGGCGGAGCACGATCATGTCGGCGATTTCCGGCGTGTTGCGCATTTCGGACAGCGGCACGGCACGGGTCTTTTGCACCAGCTTCACATCGACCAGGTACCAGCGCGGCTTCTCGCGCCTGGACTTTTCATCGTAGTACTTGCTCTTCTTGTCGAACTGGGTCTCGTCCGGATAAGGCTCTGAACACACCTCTGCCAGGCCGTAAATGCCCGGCACCTCGCAACTGGAATGGTAGAACAACACCTGGTCGCCGATCTGCATTTCATGCCGCATGAAATTGCGCGCCTGGAAATTGCGCACGCCGGTCCAGGGCACGCGCTGCTTGGGGGCCTTGGCGAGGTCGTCGATGCTGCAATCCTCGGGCTCGGACTTCATCAACCAGTAACGCATGGGGGCGGAGGCGGGGAAACGAGGAGGCGATTGTACCCCTCGGGAAGGCAATAAAAAAACGCAGGCCGTGGCCTGCGTTTCGGAATGGGAGTCCCCCGCCAATGCAGTGTGGGCCCTGATCCTGAACCGTTAGGTTCAAGTAGGTCGGTCGCTTCCCGGCCGCATCAGGTACATCCGGCGGGTTCGCAGAACCCGGGACGCGCACAACAGCGACGCTTAGTCGGCAACCTAGAGATTACTCCGTTGGTTCAAGAATCTCCGGACCCTCGCAACACCGCAGGGGACATAGACTTGGCGTTTGCCGTTTCCGGGAACTTCAGATCACCTGATGCCAGATCAGCTAGATCAATCGTTCCTGAGGCTCCAGCACATCATCAAGCAACGCCTGCATGGAATTCATTCTACGCTTCACCGACTCAATGTCAAAGCCTGGATCGACGCCGCCGGGCGTAGCCAATCCGCTACGTTCCGAAAGCAGTTCGTGCGCGATATTGAGGGCAGCCATCACCGCCATGCGCTCGATGCTGGCGACTTTTCCGGCCGCCTTGATCTCGCCCATTTTGGCGTCGAGATAGGTCACGGCCGACAGCAGCGATTCCTTTTCTTCATCGGTGCAGGCCACTTTGTAGATGCGGCCCAGTATGCTGACATCGATGGTCTTGGGTTTGGTGCTCATCTCTCCCTGAGCCTTTGAGCCTCTAAACCTTTGCGCGCTACTCGGGGAAGCGCGCCAGCAGGTTTTCGACGCGGCTGCGCGCGCCGTCGATTTTTTCGGCGAGGCGTTTACGATCGGACTCGAGCTTGACAACCTGTTGGCGCAATTCGTTGTTTTCTTCGCGCAACTGGCGGCATAGCTGGGCCGCCTGGCGAATCTTGTCCTCGAGCGCGGCCAGTTCCGTGTTCATCGGCACACTATAGTTGGAAAAATTCTGAACAGTCAAGAAGTAAGGGGCCATATTCAATGTGATTTCGTGCATCAGTCACGGGGGGATGCCCTGCGTCCCGGTGAGCAAGCGCACACCCCCGGCGGCGGCACTGCTACAATCCGCGCCACTCGTCAGGTGCCCCGAGGTAACTCGGGGTGAAACGGGAAACAGGTGCGGAACCTCCTCAGGGCGGTCCCCATTCCTGTGCTGCCCCCGCAACGGTAAGTGTGCGCGGGCGCGCCTCGCCGGCCCTCGGCCGGCAAGCCACTGTGAATTTTTCATGGGAAGGCGGCGCGTCCCTTCCACGAGCCCGGAGACCGGCCTGCCGAGCCAGTGAGTCCGCCGGGGCGGACACTTGCGGGCCGCGCCGGTCACAACGACCGGCATGGCGCACGGTTGACTCCCCTGCGGTTTCTTTTCCGCAATCGCACAGCCTGCGGGGATGCAGGCCAGGGAGTCCAACATGCCCCACCTCAGAAAGGGCGCGCACCGCGCCGCCGCCGCCGCTTTTCCGCTTCGTGTTTTCCCCCTTCGCGCTTTTTCCCTTCGCGCTTCTCGCCTCCGCGCACTTCCCGTGGGTGTTTTTTCCGTGGCCGCCTGCGTGGGCGCCGTTTGCGCGCCGCCGGCCGCCGCGGCCGATCCCGACGTGGTGGTCACCGCCACGCGCTTTCCCGAGAAGGCGCTGGATGCGCCCGCCGGCCTCACCGTGATCACCGCCGAGCAGATCGCCCGCAGCCCCGCCGCCACGCTGCCCGACCTGCTCGCCACCCAGGCCGGCATCGTGGCGCGCGACAACACCGGCACGCCCGACAAGGCCATCGACCTGCGCGGCATGGGCATCACCGGCGACCAAAACACGCTGGTGCTGCTGAACGGCCAGCGCCTGAACGAAATCGAACTGGTGACCATACGCTGGTCGGCCATTCCGCTGGACAGCATCGAGCGCATCGAAATCATGCGCGGCAGCGGCTCGGTGCTGTACGGCGGCGGCGCCACCGGCGGCACCATCAACATCGTCACCAAGACGCCGGCGGGCGTCGCCGCCAGCGGTTACCACGCCGATGCCGGCACCAGCTTCGGAACCTTCAACACCCGCGAGACCCGCGTCAACGGTGCCCGTTCGGGCGACATCGTGTCGTTCTCGCTGCACGCCAACAATTATTCTTCGGACAACTACCGCGACAACAACCGACTGGAGCAGCAGAACGCCGCGGGCGAGGTCCGCCTGCGGCACGGCCTGGGCGAGGCTTGGTTCAACTTCGGCATGGATAACCAGAGCCTGCGCCTGCCGGGCGAACGCACCGCCGCCCAATTGCAGACCGATCCGCGCGGCACCAGCCGGCCGGGCGACTATTCGGCGCGCGACGGCGGGCATGCGGCACTCGGTTCAAGCTTCAACCTGGGCTTCGGCGAACTGGTCGTGGACCTCTCCTATCGCGACAGCGTGCGCACGGCGCTGCTCAAGGACTACGCCTTCGGCATTTTCAACACCTACACCGACACGCGCGTGCATACCTGGTCGCTGACGCCGCGGCTGAAAGTGCCCTTCCGCGCGCTGGGCTTCCAGAACAGCCTGGTGCTGGGCATCGACGCCGACGACTGGA
>DATNCF010000212.1:0-2996 GCA_035571675.1 Burkholderiales bacterium
CGCAGGATCGCGGTGTTGGGTTTGTAGTCCTGTTCGCTGCGCTCGAAATCCTCGATCTCGAATGACCAGCCGCTGGCCGCTTCGCTTGGATCGAGCAGGGCATTGAACACGGGATCGCCGTCGAACCGTGGCAGGCAGCACCACACGATGCGGCCACGTTCATCGACCAGGGCGCTGTAGGCGCAGTTGCCGATGACCCCCAGGTTCAGCGATGGCGACGCGGTCTGCAGCGGTGAATTCATGCGCTCGCCTTGGCGGCCTTGGCGGCGACGGCCGCCCGCAGCTCGTTGCGCAACGACGAGGGCGATTCCAGCCGATGCCAGGCGACGCTGGCGCCCTCGCCCACCTTGACACCCAGCCCGCGCATGCGCTGCACGGTGGAGAAGCCCACTTCATCGGTGAAATCGTCGCCGACGAACACCGGCATGCGGCCGGCAAATGGCGCCTCCTTCAGGAATGCTTCGATCGCGTGGCCCTTGCTGGCGCCACCGGGCTTGGCCTCAACCACCATCTTGCCGCGCAGCAGCGTCAGGCCCGGCGACTCCTCCACCGCACTTTGCATCGCCTGCAGACAGAGCGCCTCGAGCTCAGGCGCCTGCCGGTAATGCAGGGCGATGGAGCCGCGCTTGTTCTCGACCCGCAGCTGCGGATGTTGGGCCGCCAGCGCCAGCGCGGCTTCTTCCACCAGCTGCAGCGGATGGGTCGACAGCAGCGTAACGGTGCCGTCCTGGCCGCGCCGCTCCGTCCCGTGCACGCCGGCGACCGGCAGCTTCAAAGGGTCCAGGAACGCGTCCACCTGCTCGATCGGGCGGCCCGAAATCATGGCGATGGCGCCTCCGAGGTACTTGTCGAGCGCGCCGAGCGTTTCCACGAGGCCGGAGGGCACGATCACGGCTTCGGGCTGTTCGGCCAAGTCGACCAGAGTGCCGTCGAAATCGAGGAACAACGCGCACGACGGGTAAAGAATGTCCACAAAATTCATGCTGTCTGACCCTAGCAGAGCATGCGCACGGGCACTAGGCCGGGCACGCGCTTGAAAGCGTAGGACCATGCCTACGGTCGGATGGGAATGATGACCTCAAAGCCGGGCCTGACGCGGCGGGCGAATGAAAGCCTTTGAAACTCAACGGGGAAGCCCCGGGCGCCCAAAGGCGGATGCAATAAGCTTGTGATCCCTTGCCAGGCATCACAAGTAACGTTATGGACTACTCACGCTATCAGACACTCACCGTTACGCGCCGCGGGCCCGACAGCACCGTGCTGGACATCCAGATGCGAGCGCTCAACAAGAAGCTGCCTACGGCCGGGCACGAGGGACACCGCGAACTGGCCGAAATCTGGCGCGACGTGAGCGCCGACGAGAGCGTCCGCTGCGCGGTGCTGCGCGGCGAAGGCCAGGGGTTTTCCGGCGGCGGCGACCTGTCACTGGTGGAAGACATGGCCGGCGACTTCGACGTGCGCGCGCGCGTGTGGAAGGAAGCCCGCGACCTCGTCTACAACGTGATCAATTGCGACAAGCCCGTCGTCAGCGCGATCCATGGTCCGGCCGTCGGCGCCGGCCTGGTCGCCGGCTTGCTGGCCGACATTTCCATTGCTGCGAAGAACGCGACGATAGTCGACGGTCACACCCGCCTGGGCGTGGCGGCCGGCGACCACGCGGCCATCGTGTGGCCCCTGCTGTGCGGCCTGGCCAAGGCCAAGTACTACCTCATGTTGTGCGAGCCCGTGAGCGGCGAGGAGGCCGAGCGGATCGGCCTGGTGTCGCTGGCGGTCGAAGGAGAGCAGTTGCTGCCCAAAGCTTACGAGATTGCGGACCGGCTGGCAGGGGGTTCGCAAAGCGCGATCCGCTGGACCAAGTATTCGCTGAACAACTGGTTGCGCCAGGCCGGGCCCGCCTTCGACACTTCGCTGGCGCTTGAATTCATGGGCTTCGCCGGTCCGGACGTGAGCGAAGGCATCGCGGCGCTGCGCCAGCGGCGCGCGCCCAAGTTCTGATGCGTCTGATGCGCGGCCGTTTTTGGCTGGATGGCGATAATGCGCGAATCCAAAGGTGCCGCTCATGAACAAAATCGCTCCAACCCTGCTTGCCTTGGGCGCCGCCTGGATGGTGGCTGCCACTGCTTTTGCCCAGTTCCGACCGCCCCAGGTCGAGGGCGCCTGGGTGCGCAGCGCTGTGCCCGGCCAGCAGGGCACGGGCGCCTTCATGAAGTTGACGGCGAACGAGCCGATGCAGCTGGTGGGCGTGTCGACGCCGGTGGCGGGCGTCGCCGAACTGCATGAAATGAAGATGGAAGGCGATGTCATGCGGATGCGCGCGATCGGCAAACTCGACCTGCCGCCCGGGCGGACCGTGGAACTCAAGCCCGGCGGCTACCACTTGATGTTGATGGACCTGAAGCAGCCGCTGGTCCAGGGCGGCACGGTCCCGATGTTGCTCGTGCTTCGCGATTCGAAAGGTGTCGAAAGCAAGCTGGAACTGAGCGTGCCGGTTCGCGCGGCCGCGCCTGTGGGCGGCCCTGCGGCACCGGCGGATGCGCATAAACACTGATAGCCGCGCGGTCGCCAGCCGCAGGCGCTTACGGTAAGCTGTCGGTAACACAACTCCCAGCGGAGCGTGGCATGAGCGACAACGAGAATTTCGGCTTCGGCAAATTCGTGCCCGGCTTCGACTTCCTGCAGAACCTGGCCAAGGGCGCGTCGCAGACACTGCCGCAAATGCCCAACCTGTCCAACTGGGTGGCGCCGACGCTCAACCTCGAGGAGCTGGAAAAACGCATCGGTGAACTCAAGGCCGTGCACTTCTGGCTGGACCAGAATTCGAAGGCGCTGGGCGCCACGATCCAGGCCCTGGAAGTGCAGAAGATGACACTGGCCACACTCAAGGGCATGAACTTCAACATGGGCGACGTGGCCAACGCGCTCAAGCTCAAGGCCGTCGACACCGTGTTCGGTGGTGTGCAAAAGCTCAGCGAGAGGGCGGTCGATACCGCCCAGAG
>DATNCF010000213.1:0-9897 GCA_035571675.1 Burkholderiales bacterium
CGCGTTTCCCTGACCATCCGGCCCGGGTCGAAGGCCGGGCAGAAATTGCGCGTGGGCGGAAAAGGGCTGCCGCGGCCGGGGACGGGCAACGCGGGGGACCTTTACTGCGTGTTGACCATCGTCACTCCGTCGGCGGCCGGCGACAAGGAGAAGGCCTTGTACAAGGAGCTGGCGGAGATATCGGGATTCGACCCGAGGGGGCATTTTCAATGAGCAAACCAATGGAACAAGGCGGGGAACTGCAGTTCCTGGACGAAGGAGAAGTCATTTCCTTTGAACGAATGGTGGTGTTGTCAGGGCTGAGTGTTACTGAACTCGCGGAGTTGGTGGAGCATGGAGCGTTTGGCCACGAGCTTCACCAAGTATCCGTGGAGCAGTGGCAATTCCAAGGGCGGTCAGCCAGATTAGCGCGCAGGGCACGCGACCTGCGGCAAGCGTTTGAACTGGATACGGGAGCCACTTCGTTGGTACTTGGGTTGCTCGAACGCATCGACGAACTGCAACGGCGCATGCGCGAATTGGAGTGCCGCATTATCGAAGATCGGTGAAATTTTCGTGTTCGACTTCTCGTTACCCTCATCCCCGGCCCTTCTCCGCAGCGCGTAAGCGTAGCCCCCAAGGCAACGGGGCCGCTGAAGCGCTGCAGTGGACCGCCTACGCTGTGCCGTTTCCTTGGCACGACGCTTCGGCGGTCCGGGGAGAAGGGAGCAGGCACCTACCGAATCTCTCGCATGTCTTTGTAGCCGCTGGCATACTGCGGCCTGTGACGATCAAGCTCGCTTCTCGCTTCTGCCTGTTCTTGTTGGCGCTTCTCCCTCTTGATGCGCTCCCTCAGCATGGTCCTCCCCAACCGCTAACAACGCTCCCTGCGTCTGTCGCCACTGGCTTAAAGTCGGCCAACATCCCTACCTCGTCTGTTGCCGTCCAGGTGCAGGAGCTCGGCTCGGCTTTGCCTCACCTCGCCGTCAACGTCGCCAAGCCCATGAACCCCGCTTCCACCATGAAGCTGGTGACCACTTTCGCGGCCATGGAACTGCTGGGCCCCACCTACACCTGGAAGACCGAGGTATGGGCCGACGGGCCGATAACAAACGGTATCCTGGACGGTAGCTTGATAATCCGCGGCCGCGGAGATCCAAAACTCAATTTGGAAAACTTGTGGTTGTTGGCCAGGCACGTGCGCGACCGCGGCGTGCGCGAGGTGCGCGGGGATTTGCTGCTGGACCGCAGCCCCTTCGAGCCCATCACCTTCGACCCCGGCGCCTTCGACAACGACCCCACGCGGCCCTACAACGTCGGCCCGGATGCGCTGCTCGCCAATCTCAAGGTGGTGCGCTTCACTTTCGTGCCGGACGCGGCGACCGGGCGCGCCGCCGTCATCCCCGAGCCGCGCCTGGCGCAGATGGACGTCGCCGCCAGCGTGCGCCTGTCGGGCGAACCGTGCGGCGGGGATTGGGAAGACAGGCTGCGCACCGATTTCCAGTACATCATCGGCGGCGTGCGCGTGGCGTTCGGCGGCAGCTACCCGGCCGCCTGCGGCGAAAAGACCTGGAACGCCTCGCTGCTCTCGGCCAATGCCTATTTCGAGGGGCTGTTCCGCGCGCTGTGGACCGAACTGGGCGGGACGCTGCAGGGGCGCGTGCGCGACGGAACAGTTCCTTCAGGCGCGCGGCTGGTGTTCACGCACGAATCGCCGCCGCTGACCGAGGTGGTGCGCGATGTGAACAAGTTTTCCAACAATGTGATGGCGAGACAAGTATTTCTGACCATTGGGCTTGAACGGTCGGGCCAACCTGCGAGCACGAAGCTTTCCACCGATGCGATAAATGCGTGGCTTGCCGAGCGCAAGCTGGAGTTGCCCGATCTGGTGCTGGACAACGGATCGGGACTGTCGCGTGCCGAGCGCATTACTGCTGCGGGTATGGGACGGTTGTTGCAGGCGATCTACGCCAGCAGCGTGATGCCGGAAATAATGTCCTCACTGCCCATTGTGGCGCTGGACGGGACCATGCGGCGGCGTTTTCGCGATGAGCAACTGGCCGGGCAGGCGCACATAAAAACCGGCACCTTGTCTGATGTGCGGGCTATCGCCGGGTATGTATTTGCAGCCAGTGGCAGGCGCTATGCCGTGGTATTCATGGTAAATGGGGCAAGCGCTTCCCAAAGTCGGGCCGCGCAGGATGCGTTGCTGCGGTGGGTGTACGGGTTATAGCTTTGATTTTTCAGCACGAGGCTTTCCGCTCCGCGGAAAGGGGCCGAATCAGCGGAGCAGGTATTCGGCGACGATGCCTGCGAAAATTGCTCCCCCCACCCAATTATTGTTCAGGAAGGCCTTGAAGCACCCTTCCCGGCTGCGGGTGCGAATCAGCATGTAGTGGTAGGCCATGATGCCGGCTGCCGCGGCCAAGCCCGCTGCATAAGGCAACCCAAAGCGCTGCGTGCCGCCGACGAAATACAGCAGGCACAGCGTGGCCACGTAGCAGGTCATGACCGCTGTTACGTCGAAACGCCCGAAGGTGATGGCGGCGGTGCGCATGCCGATCTTGATGTCGTCGTCGCGGTCCACCATGGCGTACTCGGTGTCGTAGCCGATGGCCCAGAAGATGTTGGCCGCCAGCATCCACCACGCGATGGTGGGCAAGTCGCCGTAGCGCGCGGCGAAGGCCATGGGGATGCCGAAGCCGAAGGCCACGCCCAGGTAGGCTTGCGGCACGGCGAAAAAGCGCTTAGTGAAGGGATAGCTGGCAGCTAAAGCAAGCGCGGGGAACGAGAGCAGGATGGCCGTGGTGTTGAGGAACAGCACCAGCCCGAAGGCCATCAGCACCAGTATGGCGGCGAGCACCAATGCCTCGCGCTTGCTCACCGTGCCCGCCACCAGGGGGCGGCTTTTGGTGCGCGCCACGTGCGCGTCGAAGCGCGTGTCGGCCATGTCGTTCATGACGCAGCCGGCCGAACGCATGAGGATGGTGCCCAGTATGAAGACCGTCAGTATTCTTAGGGGCGGGTGGCCTTCCCAGGCGATCCATACCGCCCACAAAGTGGGCCACAGCAGCAGCAGTATCCCAATGGGCTTGTCCAGCCGCATGAGGCGCATGTAGTGGGTAAGGCGTTCGCGGATCAAGGTTCAGGATTCATTGTTAAACGAGGCTCCCCGCTCCGCGGGGAGGGTCCAAACCAGCGCGAGTGCGACCGGTAGAACTCCGACTTGTTCTCCCACCTATCTAGGCCTTCATGAATTCGCTACGGCCGCCCAACCACCGCTCGAGATGACGGCGCGCGGCATCAGGATGGCGATCCAATAGCATCTCTGCCGTTTCTCGCGCTGTCGCTACCAAGCTTGCGTCTTCTACCAGGTCGGCGAAGCGCAACAGCGGTGCACCGCTTTGCCTGGAACCCAAGTATTCACCCGGCCCGCGTAACCGCAGGTCGGCTTCCGCTATGGCAAATCCGTCCTGGCTCTCGAATATCGTCTTGAGCCTTGCGCGCGCGTTGCCCGACAGCGGGTTTTGAAATAGCAGTATGCACGCCGACTCCGCGGTTCCTCGTCCCACCCTGCCGCGCAATTGATGCAGCTGCGCGAGCCCAAAGCGTTCTGCATGCTCGATGACCATCATGGAAGCGTTGGGCACATCCACGCCTACTTCGATGACGGTGGTGGCCACCAGCAAGTGGGTATTGCCCGCCACGAAGTCCTGCATGACCTGCGCTTTCTCGGCGGGCGCTAGCCGACCGTGCGCCAAACCCACACGCAATTCGGGAAATTCGGCGGTGAGTGCCGCATGCGTATCCAATGCTGTCTGCAGGTCCAGCGTTTCGGATTCCTCGATCAGCGGGCACACCCAGTAGGCCTGGCGGCCGGCGCGGCAGGCCTCGCGGATGCGTCGCACCACTTCGAGCCGGCGCGTGTCGGCCACCAGCTTGGTGGTGACGGGCTTGCGGCCGGGCGGCAGCTCGTCGATCACCGACACGTCCAGGTCGGCGTACACGCTCATGGACAGGGTGCGCGGAATGGGCGTGGCGCTCATCATCAGCTGGTGCGGTTCGGCGGGCGTGTCGCCCGAGTTTCGGCCCTTCTTGCGCAGCGCCAGGCGCTGCGCCACGCCGAAGCGGTGCTGCTCGTCGACGATGGCGAGGGCCAGCGCCGAGAAGCGCACCTTGTCCTGGAACAGCGCATGCGTGCCCACCACCACCGGGGTGTCACCCGCCTCCACTTCGGCCAGCATGCGCTTTCGCTCGGCCGTGCTCTGGCTGCCGGTGAGCCAGGCCACTTTCACGCCCAGCGGCGTGAGCCACTCGTGGAACTTGCGGTAGTGCTGCTCGGCCAGGATTTCGGTGGGCGCCATGACGGCGGCCTGCCAGCCGTTCTCCACGGCGCGCAGCGCCGCCAGCGCCGCCACCACGGTCTTGCCGCTGCCCACGTCGCCCTGCAGCAGGCGGTGCATGGGATGCGGCGCGGCGAGGTCGTGCGCGATTTCGCTCCAGGCGCGCGCCTGGGCCCGCGTCAGCGTGAAAGGCAGCTTGGCGATCAGTTGCCGCGTCAGCGTGCCGGCATCCGCCAGCGGCGGCGCGCTGCGGGCGCGGCGTTCGCGGTAGTGGATGCGCATGGAGAGCTGTTGCGCCAGCAACTCGTCGAATTTCATGCGCCGCCAGGCCGGATGCGAGCGCGAGCGCAAGGCCTCGGCCTCGCGGCGTCCCGCCGACTTCGAATGGGTCGAACCTGCGCCCAGCGGCCGCGGATGATGCAGCGCCAGCACGGCGTCGCGGAACGAAGGCATGCCGAGCGGCGCCAGCACGGCCTCGGGCAGCACCTCGCCCAGCGGCTGCTCTTCGAGCGCTCGGCCGATGAGCTTGCGCAGCAGCGCCTGCGACAGGCCGGCGCCGGCGGGATACACCGGCGTGAGCGCCTCGGGCAGGGGCTCTTCGCCGCGCAGCACGCGAAAGCGCGGGTGAATCATCTCGCCCCCGAAAAAGCCGCTTTTCACTTCGCCGAAGGCGCGCACGGTTGCCCCCTCGGCCAGCGCGGCCGCCTGGCTGCCGTAAAAATTGAAAAAGCGCAGCACCAGCACGCCGCTGCCGTCGTCGATGCGCGAGACGAGCTGCCTGCGGGGACGGTACATCACCTCGGTGCGAACCACCCTGCCCTGCACCTGCACGGGCTCGGCGGATTGCGCGGAGGAGGCGTCGGCAATAGTGGCCAGCCGCGTCTCGTCCTCGTAGCGCAACGGCAGGTGCAGCACCAGGTCGAAGTCGCGCCGCAGGCCGAGCTTGGCCAGGCGCGATTGCAGGGTGGCGGGGTCGGAAGATTTGGCGGCGGCCTTCGCAGGCTGGGTTGCTTTTGCGGGCTTGGCCGCCTTTTTTGCGGCAACGCCTCGACGCCGCGCCGCTGCCAGCGCCGGCATAGGCCGCTAGTCCAGCACCAGCACGGCGTCGGCTTCGACCAGCGCGCCCTTGGGCAGGGCCGCCGCGCCCACGGCGGCGCGCGCCGGATAGGGTTCCTTGAAATACTTGGCCATGACCTCGTTCACCTTGGCGAAATTGCCCAGGTCCACGAGGTACACGGTAAGCTTCACCGCATGGCCCAGGGTGCCGCCGGCGGCCTCGGCAACGGCCTGCAGGTTCTGGAACACGCGATGAATCTGGTTGTCGATGCCGTCCACCATCTGCCCGGTCTTGGGATCGAGCCCAATCTGGCCTGACAGATAGACGGTCTGGTCGACGCGCACGGCCTGGGAATACGTACCGATGGCGGCGGGGGCGTTGGGCGTGGTAATAATGGATCGGGTCATGGAAATTTCGCCAGGTTAAGATTGAAACGGCACGTCAAAAGCGGAGTTTAGTTGAGCGCCTCCATCCTCGCCAACCTGGAGAAATTGATCGGGACGCCACGCGATGGGGCCCTTTTGCGCTTTTCCATCGGAAACGAGTATTTGAAGCTGGGCGAAACAGGGAAAGCGGCAGAACAATTTCGCGAAGCAGTCAACCGGGACCCAAAGTATTCAGCAGCCTGGAAGCAGCTTGGAAAGTCCTTAACCGAACTGGGGCGCGACGCAGAGGCGCTTGCAACTTACAAGCAAGGTATCACGGTGGCCGAGGCGCGCGGCGACAAGCAGGCAGCCAAGGAAATGACCGTATTTGCCAAGCGGCTGGAGAAAAAGCTGGGGTGAAATTTTAGGAAACGGCTAAGGGCTGTCATTCGGCTGCAGCGGGATTTCGGGGCGGCCCCGTGGAATCGCCGCGGTCGAATGTCCAGTATCTTTTTCTTGAATTAGACCGCAAATTTCTTGCCCGGCCTGCCCGGGAATACAGTTTTTAAGGCTTGGTCGGATAGGCCGTATGTAGAGGCTGCTACGCCGGCCAGCAAATCCCTCCAGTCGGCCAGTACAGGCAGATCCCTGTTCTCGTTCAGCGCGCTTGCCGAAAGTCCGCCAAAGCTGCCGATCATCTTGCCGCCGACCTGACCAAGATTTCCGCCAGCCAGCAAAAATAAGCTGCCGTGTCCGTGGTCCGTTCCCTGTGTTCCGTTCTCCCGGACTGTTCGGCCAAACTCTGTCATGAAGACCACGCGCGTGCGCGCCCATTCCTCGCCTCCGAGCGCGTCGCGCAACGCCACCAGTCCACCGCTCACGCTGTCCAGCATGCGCGTTAATATCCCTTCCTGGTTGGCGTGCGTGTCAAAGCCGCCCAGGTCGATGAAGCCCAGCGCCAGGCGGCGATTGCCTTTCAGCATGCGTCCCATGTGACCCGCCACGCGCACGAAGCCGGCGGCTGGCGTCGCTCCTCTCGCCGCTCCCTCCATGTCCATGGCGGCATCGATTTCCGATTGCGTCGCAATGGCCTGATCAAGTGCTTCGCCTGATTTCTGCCCCGCGTGTGCCCGGCGAATGGCGTCGAGCACACGGCCTTCCGGCAGCTTGAGGCCGCTGCCCGAGAGCGGCGCCACCTCGGGTAGGGCTTGGGCGCCCTGGAAGGCCAGCGGCATTTCGCGCGTGAAGGTGATGGCGCCCTGGTCGGCGCGCGCGTTCAGCGCATCGGCCAGGCGCGCCATGAAACCCGAGTCGCCGCGGATGGCGCCGCTGCCCAGCTCGAGCAGGTCCTGGGCCTGGAAGTGGCTGCGGCTGGCGTCGCTGGTGCCGGCGGTGGGGCAGAAGGCCAGTTCGCCAGCGGCGAACAACTCGGCCGCCGGCTTCATGGAGGGATGCGCGGCGAAGCCCGTGCCGGCGAGTCGCACGCCCTGCTCCAGGTTCGCGCGCGACAGGCCGGGGCGAAGCGAACGCAGGCCGGGATCGTCCACCGGCGCAAAGGCGAACAGGCCGTCCAGCGCGCCGCGCAGGAACACCACCACCATGCGCGCGTCGTTCCCCGCGGCGCCGGATGCCGCGGCCCAGGCGCTGCGCACGCTCACCGGCAGCAGCGCCGCGGCCGTCGTCCCACCCAGAGTCCCACCCAGAGCCTTGAGCACGTCGCGTCGTTTCATGGCGGCTCCTAGCGACGCAGCGCCTCGGGTGAAGCGAGCAGCACGGCCACGCGCTCACGCGGGGGGAGGTTTTGGAGGGCCGCGGAGGTGGCCGGCGACAGCGGACCCAACGCAGCCTCCACCAGCGCGGCATCGGGCCGGCAGGCCATGCCTTCCAGAAAGCGCGGGCGCTCGGCGTCGCGCTCGCGCAAGGCCGCGGGTTGGCCCAAGACCTGGGCCGGCCGCGGCGCGCCATCCATGTCGGCGCCGCCATCGGCGTGGACAGGCCCTCGCGCCAGCGGAACGCGCTCGGCCGCCACGCCCATGGCGAAGCGCACGCGCTTGGCCAGCGCCGCGGGCGAAAACCAGTCGGACTCGCGCGCACCGTAGCCGTCGGGCGTGCTGCGCATGAAGGGCGCCTGCCCGGCATCCATCGCCGCGACGGCGAGGAACGTGCCGTTGCCGATGGGCTGGCCCTGGCAGGCGGCGCGCGCCGTGGCCAGCAACTGGTCGAGCGGCTCGCGGAACTTGGCGTGCGACGCGAGGCTGGCCGCAAACTCCGGCGTGGCCATCATGGCGGCCAGCACCGCGCTGATGCGTCCGCCGCTGGCGCGCCAGGCGGAGGTCATGGCGTTCACCGTGGCCTCGGAAGGTGCGTCGGACAGGAAGCGCAGCGCCAGCTTGCGGCTGACGTGGCGCGCCGTGGCGGGGTGCTGGGCCAGCAGCCGCAGGGCGCGGTCGATTTCATCCAGGCCGCGGCCGGGCGGAAAAGTCTGGCCGAGCAAATGCTTCTCGCCGGCGTCGTGGCGGCGCGGGTCGAACAGGAACACGCCCTGGCGCACCGCGCCCGCGCGCTGCAAATCGGCCTCATCCATGCGCGGGCTCCACGCGCCTGCGCCGGTGATAATACGCGCCAGTTCCTGGATGTCGGCCTGGGTGTAGCCGCCGTCCACGCCCAGGGTATGCAATTCCATCAGCTCGCGCGCCAGGTTCTCGTTGATGCCCAAGGCGCGGCCGCGCCCCATGGCTCGCTGTTGCGCCATTTGCGCGGCCAGGCTGGAGGGCGCGGTGGACTGGGCGTTGTCCAGGAAGAACTGCATGGCGGGGTGGTAGAAGCTCGCGCGCAGCAGCGCCTCGAAGGAATCCTCGCGCATGGCGGCCTCCACGGCGCGCGCGTAATCGTAGGCCAGCAGCCGGTCGAAGTTCTTGGCGCCGAAGATCGAGAAGTGGTTCAGCCAGAAGGCGAGCAGCGCCTCGTGCGCCTGGTTGGGGCTGTTGGCCATGGCGAGCAGCCGCGCCTGCACGGCGCCCTGCACGAACTGGCGCTCTTCGCGCTGGATGGCTTGGCGCGCTTCGGGATCGTCGCGCAATCCGGCGCGCGCGCCGCTGCCCACACCCAACCGCTCCCACACCGGCATGAGCGGCCCGGCGGCCGGCAGCGCGGCAATGCGCGCCGCTACGGCATCGGGCAGCGCGCTCGCGCCGTGGATGCCTTCGTCGATGTAGGCGCGCGGGGTGAGCCGCGCCGCGTGCTGCATGTCGGCCACCGTGGCGCCGAAACCGAACCGGCCCAGCATGTCGCGCGCCACTGCCTCGCCCATGGGCTGGTCCAGCGGAAGCGCGCTTTGCGCAAAAGCCAGACACGGCAACAGCGCAAGCAACCATCCGATGCCGACGGGCCGCCTCCATCGTGGACGTGGACGCATGGCCTCCCTTTTACACTGATGGCCTTAGCGGCCCGCCGGGGGCTCGTTGGCGGGAACGCGCCGCCATGGCGTGGGGCACTGCGGCACGGTGGGATAGTAACCGGCCGGGTTGTCGCAGTAGTACCAGAACTGCTGCGGCGCCGGCGGCGCGGTGATGACCGGGGGTGGCGGCGATGGCGCTGGAACCGGAGCACCTCCCGCCAGTTGCCGTTGCCAGGGCACGGCGCATTGCGCCACGTACGGGTAGTAGCCTTGCGGATTGCCGCAGTAATACCAGTAATGCGGCGGACTGGGCTCAGGCCCCAGCACCACGGTGGGCGGCTGAAATGGATCGGGATAGGGATACACCGGCGCCGGATAGAAGTACCAGACCCCGCCCACCACCCACCACCAGCCGAAGCGCCCGTTGTGGCGGTCGTGTATCCAGCGGCCGCGGCGCCACAGTTCCAGGTCGTGCTCGTGGAAGCGATGAATGTCGCCCGCCCAGAAGCCATGGCGCACCTCGTACTCGCGATGGCGGCGCTCCTGCGCCTGCGCCGCGTTTTGCACCAGCGCCGCGAGACAGAACAGCGAGAGCCCGCAAGCGGCGTACACGGCCGTTTTTATGGGCGTCATCGCGCTTCCTCCCGCGTCCTGGGTGCTAGCGCACTCCGGGAGGCGGAGGCGGCGGCGATCCCGGCGGCGGGGGCGGGGGCGCATACCCAGGCGGCGGCGGAGGCGCGGTTTCGTAGCGCTGCT